>NZ_JBFTIN010000046.1:0-33873 GCF_056394785.1 Rhizobium sp. 10N414
GCCGTTCTGGCCGCCGCCGGATACAACTTCTCCCTCCTGCTGCGATGGTTCAGGCAACTTTTGTGTCTGTTCGCCGCACTCTTCCTCACGTTCCAGAGCCGACCGATGCCGCAACAACCTGCCTGAAAGCGAGTTCTTCACGATCGACTTGTTCGCGATAGGCTGCGCCAATCAATAAGCTTGGACCTCGCCGGTGGCGAAGAGCTCCATGACAATCTGATCGCCCCGATATGCATGCCGGCAAGGATGCCGGTTACTCCTTGGCCGAATCTCGCCAGGCTCGCTCGAACGGTAGGCGCCAGGCATGCGGGGCGATGAGTTGGTGGATCGATTTCGGGCCCCAACCGCCCTGATCATAGAGGCGCACTGGCGGTGGGTTTTCCAGAAGAGGTTGCGAGACCTCCCACAATCGCTCAATGCCCTCGGCGGTGTTGAACAGCGTGTGATCGCCACGCATGGCGTCGAGGATCAGGCGCTCGTAGGCCTCGAGCACTTCGCCGATCAATCCGGTTTCGCTCATGGCGAACTGCAACGATAGCTTGTCGAGCCTGAAGCCAGGGCCAGGCCGCTTGCCATAGAAGGACAGGGAGACCTTTGAGGCATCGGCAAGGTCGAACGTGAGGTGGTCCGGCCCTTGTGCCCCAACGCCCGAACCGGCCGGAAACATCGACTTGGGTGGCTCTCGGAAGGCGATCGAGATGATGCGTTGACCCTCGGCCAGGCGCTTTCCCGTACGCAGGAAGAAGGGCACACCGGCCCAGCGCCAGTTGTCGATGGCGCATTTTAAGGCGATGAAAGTATCGGTGTCGCTCTCCGGATCGACCCCGGGCTCCTTGCGGTAGCCGATGTATTGGCCGCGGACCACGTCGCGCGGCTCGATCGGCAGCATGGAGCGAAACACTTTGTTCTTTTCCTCCGAGATCGGCGCCGGCTCCAGAGCCGTGGGCGGCTCCATCGCCATGAAGGCGAGGATTTGAAAGAGGTGAGTTACCACCATGTCGCGATAGGCGCCTGTCGTCTCGTAAAAGGCGGCGCGAGTGGAAAGCCCTAGCGTCTCCGGAACGTCAATCTGCACGTGATCGATGAAGTTACGGTTCCAAATCGGCTCGAAAAGGCCGTTGGCGAAGCGGAAAGCCAGAATGTTCTGTGCCGGCTCCTTGCCGAGGAAGTGGTCAATACGGAAAATCTGCTTCTCGTCGAAAACCTCGTGCAGTTTCGTGTTCAGTTCCACAGCGCTGGCAAGGTCCGTCCCAAATGGCTTCTCCATGATAATCCGGCAACGCTCGACCAGTTCGGCCTCGGCAAGGAGTTGCACGGCTGGAAGCGCCGCCTTCGGCGGCACAGAGAGATAGTGCACGCGCCGCGTCTCCGGCCCAAGCGCCTCCTCTGCCCGCTTCACCGCTTCCTTCAGGACGCCGGCGCCGGCAGAGAGCGAGACATAGTCAAGCGAAGCGGAGAAATCTTCCCATTCGGCCTCCGTGAACTTGCGAGTCAGGAATTGATTCAGCGACTCGCGTGCGATGGCGCGGAAACCATCGGCATCAATCTCGTCGAGTGAGACGCCGACGATGCGGCACCCCGGGATGAAGCCGGCCTTAATGAGATGAAACAGCCCCGGCAGCAGCTTGCGCCGTGAGAGATCGCCCGTTGCACCGAAGAGAACGACGAGCTGCGGATAGCCAGGTCCGACCCGAGTGGAATTCATTCGCACAGTGCCCGTTCCCTTTTTCTGCCGTTGCGCCCTGAATAGAGGCATGAATTACTCAGTCAATCAAGGTCTTACGGTCTTTGTGTGCGGGAAGCCTCGCGGCTGCAGGGACGACGGAAGACTGCGAAATCGGCGTTACGCGGAACACACCTTCCCGGGTGGAGCCGCCGTCGCATGTTCTCACCTCTAGCGTGCGCTCGTCCGTCGTGCTTATCTCGCAAAATCAGGATGTTGATGTCGCGGGTGGAAGACTGACGCATGGGTGGAGTCGAGATCAGTCACATTGATGATTCTCTCGTTAGCCGTTGCCTGTCGATCGACCTTGAGGTTAATCCGGGCCAAGCCAAGATTTTCGCCTTTGCCGCGGTTCGTTCCCAGGGCCAAAAGGTGGTTTTCCGAAGCGGAAATCGCGAAGCCGCGCTTGACGGTCTCGAGGGCCTCGCTTCCGAAGCCGACTTCCTGCTTGGCCACAACATACTAAGATTTGATCTTCCACATCTCGGAGCCGTGAGGCCACGTTTCGCGCAGTTAGCAGCAAAGCCAATTGATACACTTTGGCTAAATCCCCTGGCCTTTCCGCGCAATCCATATCACCGTTTGGTCAAGCACCATCACGACGGGCGGTTGCAAGCAGGACATGTTAACGATCCGGAGCTGGATGCGCGCCTCGTCTTCGAGGTGCTGGCCAACCAGCTCGCAGCCTTTGCAACCTTGGCGCAGGAGACGCCTGCCGCTCTTATCGCCTACCACTACCTGACCACCTGCATGCCGGGGAGTGACGGGTTCGATGCCTTGTTTGCCAGCTTGCGCAGAGCGCCTAGGCCTGGAGCGGAACAGGCCACGAAGGCGATGATGGAGCTGCTCGATGGTCACGCCTGCCCTTGGCGGATTCAGCAAACACTGAGCCGTCTGTCCTCAGCACAGCTCGGGTGGCCGATGGCATATGCACTCTCGTGGGTTTCGGTCGCAGGCGGGGATTCCGTTATGCCGCCTTGGGTGCGGGCGCAATTCCGTGAGGCATCGCTGATCGTTCGGCATCTCCGCGATCGCGCGTGCGACGACCCAGGCTGCCACTGGTGCCGGGAAAAGAACGACCCGAGGAAAGCGCTCTCGCGCTGGTTTGGCTTTGACAGCTTTCGACCGGAGCCAAAGGACGATGCCGGGCGCCCCTCGCAGGAACGCATTGTTGCAGAGGCCATGGAGGGTAAATCCGTTCTCGGTATCCTTCCTACTGGAACTGGGAAGTCTGTCTGCTACCAAATTCCCGCGTTGGCGCGCTTCGACAAGATCGGCGCGCTTTCTGTTGTCATTTCGCCTCTCGTCGCGCTGATGGCCGATCAAGTTCAAGGTCTCGCGCGGCACGGAATCAGCGGCTGCGTTACGATCAACGGGCTTCTCTCAATGCCGGAACGCCATGCTGCGCTGGATCAGGTGCGGCTGGGCGATGCTGCGATGCTGCTAATCTCGCCCGAGCAGCTCCGTAGCCCCTCGGTGCGGTCGGTCCTCTCGCAGCGGGAGATCGGATATTGGATCCTGGATGAAGCCCACTGCGTCTCAAAGTGGGGACATGATTTCCGACCCGACTACCGTTACATCTCGCGCTTTATCCGTGAATACTCCGGCGATCAGGAGCCCGCGCCAGTGGTTTGCCTGACTGCGACGGCCAAGCCGGAAGTCGTGCGTGATATCCGCGATCACTTCCAGTCTCGCCTTGGCGTGGAACTGCTCCTTCTCGACGGCGGAGCAACCCGTGAGAACCTTACCTTCGAAGTTCAAGAGACCCATCGTAACCGCAAGCTAGCCGATATTCTCGATACGATCGAACGCGCCCTTCCACGCGATGGTGCTTCGGGTGCGGTTGTTTATTGTGCAACGCGATCTGCGACCGAGCGTATCGCGGATTTCCTACAGCAGCAGGGATTGGCCGCCGACTTCTTTCACGCCGGCTTGACGCCCGAACGCAAGCAGGAAGTGCAGGAGCGTTTCCGTGTCGGTGAGCTGCGGGTCATTGCAGCGACCAACGCCTTCGGCATGGGGATCGACAAGCCCGATATCAGGCTCGTGGTGCATGGTGATATTCCGGGTTCGCTCGAAAACTATCTGCAGGAAGCAGGAAGGGCCGGGCGTGACCGCGATCCCGCGATCTGCGTGCTTCTGTTCAATACCGAGGATGTCGAGCGGCAATTCTCCCTTAACGCCCGCTCGCGTCTGGCCCGGCATGAGATAGGCGCAATCTTAAAAGCTCTCCGACGGCTCGATACCCGGGGAAAATCTAGCGGCGAGGTCGTCGCCACGCCAGGCGAAATAGTGCGGGAAGAGACAGCACAGGAATTTGAACGCGATAGCGCAACTGATGACACGCGGGTGAAAACTGCTGTTGCCTGGCTCGAAGAGTCGACACTGCTGACTCGGGAAGAGAACCGGGTGCAGGTCTTTCCTTCCTCCCTGCGAATCCGCACCATGGAAGAGGCCGAGGCGATCCTGTCGAAGGCCGAGCTCGTCGGAAGCCGGCGCAAGCAACTTCTGGACCTAGTACGGCATCTAATGACAGCCTCTCCAGATGCCGGGGTCTCGACCGACGAGCTTTCCGGAGCCAGCGGTCTGACAGGCGGGGCACTTCGGAAGGCTTTGTCCGATCTCGAGACGCTTGGTATCGCGACCGACGACACGGCCATTACAATCTTTATTCATGTCGGGGTCGAGGGCGCATCAAAACAGCGCTTCCAAATCGCTACGGCCCTGGAAACCGCGTTGATCGCAGCGATGCGTGAAGCGTCGCCCGATGCAGAGGGTGGCGAAGCGCAACCCTTACTTCTCGCAGCAACCTGTCAAATTCTACGCGATCAGGGCCATGTCGGGGCGCGCCCGGACCTGATTGAGGCGCATCTGCGGAGTTTGGCGCAGGATGGGCGCGATGAGGAAGGCGGGCGCGGCAACATTCATCTGCGCAAAGCGAACCGGAACACCTACTTGGTGCGGCTGCAGCGGTCCTGGGAAATGGTAAGCCGGACGGCGGAAATCCGGCGTCGCGGTGCAGAGCTTTTGCTCCAGCATCTCGAAGGGTTGGTGGCGAAAGGCACGCGCGGCAAAGATCTCAGGGTTGAGACCACGATGGGCAAGATGCAAGCCGCAATCATGGGGGATGTTTTCCTGAGGGGCTCGGTCCGGGATGCGACCAAGTTGCTCGGCAGGGCACTTATGTGGATGCACGAACAAGGCGTGATCACACTTGGCCGGGGTCTGACGATCTTCCGCCCAGCGATCACCGTCCACCTTCGCCCCGGCGGTGGTCAATTTACTCAAAAGGACTTTTTGCCTCTCGAGGATCATTACAGCGAGCAGACCATCCAGACACATATCATGGCGGCCTATGCAGAGCGCGGCCTAACCTCAACGCAGGACGCCGAGCTGCTCTCGGCGGACTATTTCAAGCTGGATAAGGAAGCCTTCTTGAAGCGCTGGTTGCCAGATCGAGCGGGCGAATTGCGCCGCCAAACGACACCGGAAAGCTGGCGGCAAATCGTGGACGATCTTGGTAATCCGGTGCAGTCGAAGATCGTCGCCGATGATCGCGAACAGACGAACGTGCTAATCCTTGCAGGACCAGGCTCCGGAAAGACACGAGTGCTGGTGCATCGCGTCGCTTATCTGGTGCGGGTCAAACGCGAAGATCCGCGCGGTATTCTTGTTCTGACGTATAACCGACATGCCGCAGTCGAAATCCGCAAGCGATTAAAGGGGCTGATCGGTGACGACGCGAACAGCGTAACGGTCTCGACCTGTCACGCGCTCGCGATGCGACTGGTTGGAGCAAGTTTTGCAGGCGAAGCCGATACCCCGCACGAGTTCGACAAGATAGTGATGGAGGCCGTCACGCTGCTGAAAGGCGAAGGTCTTCCGAAGGTCGAAGCCGAAGCCCTCCGCGAAACACTAATTCAAGGCTATCGCTGGATCCTAGTCGACGAGTATCAGGATATCGGTCCCGAGGAATACGCCCTGATCGCTGCCGTGGCAGGCAGGTCGCTCGACGACCCTGACCAGCGCCTCAGCCTTTTTGCTGTAGGTGATGACGACCAGAACATCTATGCCTTCGCCGGCGCTTCGATTGAGTTCATCCGACGCTTCGAGGCTGATTACGCTGCCAAGCCCAGCTATCTGACCGAGAACTATCGCTCCACAGCGGCGATTATCCATGCAGCCAATCGTGTGATTGCGCCAGCTCCTGACCGGATGAAGACCGGCCATGACATCATGATCAATCGAGATCGGGCTAAGGCACAACAAGGCGGCTCACTAGCGTTATTGGATCCGGTCGCGCACGGCCGGGTTCAGCTTTTGCGCACTGCGCCAGCCCCTGCAGCGCAGGCCATCGCAGCCGTCGATGAACTGATCCGCCTGTCGCAGCTGGTGCCGGACTGGTCCTGGTCAAAGGCGGCGATCATCGCACGAGAATGGCGGCTCCTGGAACCAGTGCGTAGCTATTGTGAGGCGCGTGGTGTGCCGGTGCATCTCGCGAGCGAAGGTATGCCTCCGTTTTGGCGTTTGCGGGAAGTGCGAGAATTCCTCAAATTCCTCAAGGCCGAGCCAACGAAGATGATTGCGGCTGAAGCCATGCAAGATTTTGTCACCAGACAGCCTTCAAATGATTGGTGGGCTCTGATCGCCGAAGGTATCGCGGCACTTGACTCCGAAATCGACGGCAAAGCGGTTCCAGTCATAGACATCATCGAGTTGTTGGCCGAATGGATTCGAGACAATCGTCAAGAGCAGTATGGGTTGATGCTTCTGACCGCGCATCGTGCCAAGGGACTGGAGTTTGATGATCTAGTTATCCTTGACGGCGGTTGGGATCGGAAATCGAAAGAGGAGGACCGCGACGCGCCACGCCGGCTGTTTTACGTCGCTATGACACGGGCGAAGCGCAGCCTGGCGATCGTATCGATGCAGGACCGGCACCCGATATTGCAGGAAGTCGTAGCGACCCTGGTGGAGCGGAGGATCACCTCAGATGAGGCTACACAGTCAGAATGCGGTTTGCAGTATCAAACCGTAGAGCCGCACATGGTGGATCTTTCCTGGGTGGGCAGGCAGGCGGCGAACCATCCGGCCCATCAAGCGCTGGCGCGGATACGTACAGGTGATCCCGTTCAACTGATAGAAATCAACGGACGTTGGGAGATCCGGGTCGGTGGCGGAGTGACTGTCGGACGGATGGCTCAGGGCTACCGTCCGCCTGAAGGGTCGTTCATTAGAGGCGAGGTCGGCGCAATCATCTGTTGGCGCAAGGTCGACAATGCTGAAGAATTTCGCGGCACGCTTCGCCGTGAAGCGTGGGAGGTTGTCCTTCCAGAGTTGGTTTTTCGCCATTAAGGAACTCATCATGTTTTCGATGTCGAAACAATGGGGCGGCTGGTCATAGTGATTAGCGTGGTGCAGGACACCAAACGGGGAGGCTATGGTAGATTTAGACGGTATTGCGCTGCTGGGTATCGACGTCGGCTTCTCGAGATCGCGACCAACGACGGGTATCGCTTGGAGCAAAGGTGGAGCATTCAAAGCTACAAAGACATACACCGACTGGCAGCGCCGTAGTCAGCACATTCCCTCAGCGACGACATTCGCTGTGATCGCAATCGACGGTCCTCTTGTTCCTCTCGGTTCGGCCGACAGTCTCGAACGTCTCTGTGAGCGAATCTTCATTCGTGGCTCCTTCCAAGTGCGATGCAAGCCGGGCTTGAGCCATCATGGATATGGATGCGACTTGAGGCGTGCCGCAGCGGAGACGGCGGAGCAGGTCGTGCATCTCGTCGCCCGGAATACTGCAGTGGAAAGGACAATTCGGATTGGTGCCTCGATTGTTGAAGCATTTCCCAACGCATTCTTAGGGGTTCTTTTACCCGAAGCGCGCTTCGCAATGCCGGCGGCGGGCAAGCGCAAGAAGTTCGATTGGCTGTATGATCACGCCGTCGATAGTGGCGTTCTCGAAAATCTGTTTCACACGATCGGATGGCAGAACCTCGAACTGGTAGGCACTGTATTGGCTGAGAGGGATCACGAGAAACGGGCCGCCTGGATCTGCCTCCTTACTGCAGCGTGCGCCGCGGCCGGAAAGTCAGAGGTTGTCGGTGACGAGCTTGGCGGGTGGTTTTGGCTGCCCCCCACAGATCTCTGGGCTCAATGGGCGCGTGACGCCTTGGCCCGCAACACCACAGAGTTGTGGAGAAACACGCATGCCAGCTGAGCCTCAGTCGCCACGCGACGCAGACAACGCTTCGGCAAGCGCTCGTCACGGAACGAAGCGATATCCTGCTGGCCCAAGCCAATCATCGTCCGGTAAGCCAACTCGCCTCTAGGATTATCCCGGCGTCTCAAGATACGTATCGCCTTTTTCACTTGCGACGAGCCCTTGCCTCGTCAGTAAGCAGACAAGCGTGCCTGAATATCCCCTCGTTCCGGTCGGCTTAACCTGCCGCAACTGCAGCTTTCTATCGAAACACGTAAAGGTTTTTTATTAGATATTAGATATACCCTTAAAAGGGGAAAATTATCAGCAATGAGGAGTCGTTAAGCGTGATCTTGCGCATTCCGAAGTCTATGCTTCGCAAAGGAATGTTTATTGAATCGGTAGAATGCTCGGACTTGGAGTTCTCCGGCCGACGCTTCTTGTTGGAAACGGATTCCGCTCTGCGTTCTATACTCGCCTCGTCGGCGGAAAACGTGTTGGTCAACCGGGTAAAGAGCAGGGTCGATTGTGGGTTACGGGTTTTCCGACAGGCGGACGAAGACCTCCAGCCCAAGTCTGTGCAGGAGCTGGACGAGCGCACGCGGATCCAGCACACTGTATCTCAAGTTACCGGGATTTTGCGCGACGGTTTTGAAGATATCAAATTAGGGAAATTCGATATCGATCGATTCGCCCCCGCAGCCAGGCACATAGCCGCCTCCTTAAAGGCCTCGCCCCATCTATTGGTCGAGGTCACGCGGCTGAAGACAAAGGATGAGGGAACTTACGTGCACTCGCTCGCGGTTGGAGGGCTCATGACGGGGCTCGGCCACCTGTCGGGCCTGGAAGAGGAAACGATTAAGGAACTGACCCTAGGCGGCCTCTTACATGATCTTGGCAAGCTGATGATACCAAACGCTATCCTCAACAAGACCGGACAACTGACAGATGCGGAGCGCAAAGCCATACGCAGTCATCCCGAGCGCGGCTACATGCTCCTTAAACAATATCCAGAAGTCTCTGACCTGATTCTTGAAATCTGTCGATTTCACCATGAAGCCCTGGACGGAAGCGGCTATCCGCTTGGCCTTAGAGCCGATCAATTGAGTCTGCCTATTCGTATATGCACTGTGTGCGACGTGTTTGACGCCCTTACGAGCGTCCGCCCCTACAAACGCGCATGGAGTAACACGCAGGCGCTGAAGTGGATGTTCGATAGGGGGCACCTCTTCGACAAAAAGCTGATCCTGCGAATGGGCAGCCTGTTTGATTGAATTCAGGCAGTCCCACGTCTTGCCGGGAGCGACTGACGGAATCGCTAGCCACTTTTGGGCTTCGAGCCTACCGTCGAACGACTTGCGGGGGGGCTGTTGCCGGGCCGGCGCACCTGTTCTTCCCAGCGTCCCCTGAGCTTTCTGATCGACGCCATGTGATCTCCAACAGCTGTTGTCGATCAGGCGTGTCCTTCGGCGGTGCCAAGGATTATCCCGCCATGGGCCCTGCCCGTCACGATAATCGATGCGCTTTTCGAGGTGGCTCGCGCGGGAGCCGATCAGGATGGACTGCGTCGTTGGCTAGACCGCGTCGGATGGGTTTCGCGCCCGACAATAGCCACCCAGCGACATACAAACTGGTGCAATATATCTTTAAATGCTAATAAAAGTAGATTGGAAATTCTGACAGCCAAGTCTCGGGGCGAACTCCGAGAAGCGCGAATCGTTTGCAGCCTGTCACCAAGCCGTCGAGTAGATGGCTCGGAGAGAAAGGCAGTCATCAACGATATCTTGGGGAGGGGCACCAATGGCCAGCAATCTTGTTTCCTATGTCATGCAGATGCTGACGCCTGATGTGATCGGGCGTATCGCGGCAGCTCTGGGGCTCGATAGCGGCAAGGTGCAGAGCGCTGTGGGTGCTGCCGTGCCGGCAGTTCTGGCAGGGCTTGGGAGTATTGCCGCACAACCAGGTGGGGCGCAGAAGATCGCCGACGCGGCCAGACAGCAGAGCGGATCGCTTGGTAATATCGCTGGAATGCTCGCAGCGGGCGGCCCGGAATCGCTTGCCCAGAGCGGCTCGCAAATCATTTCGTCAGTGTTCGGCTCCAAAGATGGCGGAGCGCTTGCGAATGCCATAGGCAAGATTTCTGGTCTGGATCAGAATGCAAGCGGGTCGTTGCTTGGAACGCTGGCGCCGCTTGTCATGGGAGGCCTCGCCCAGCACAGCGGCGGCGATCTCAGCGCCAACGGCATCGCCGGATTGCTCGCGAGCCAGAAGGACAATATTGCCGCTGCATTGCCGTCGGGGATGAGCGAACTACTCGGCGGCGCTGGCCTGCTCGGGTCGCTCGGCGCTACGACGCGAGCGACTACAGCGGCCGCCAGCCAAACAGCACGCAGCGCAGCCTCGTCCGTTTCCTCCATCAGCGGCGCCGGGCAACGCGCGGCCACGACCGCACCGCCCACATCGCGCAACTGGCTCTATTTGCTGATTGCCGCCTTGGTTATTGCAGGCGTGCTTTTCTATCTGCTCGGCCGGCAGAGCCAGCCAGTTACTCCCCAGGTCGCCACGGGCGAGCAGAGCTTGACGGTCGGCGGAATCGACGTCGGCAAGCAGGTCAAGGACAGCCTTGCCAGCCTTCAAACGACGGTCACCGGAATAACCGACGCAGCCTCAGCCAACGCCGCCTTGCCAAAGCTGCAAGATGCAGGGAACCAACTCGACAAGGTCAGCGCCGTGCTGGGACAGCTTTCTGCTGGCCAGCGGGCCGCCCTTACGGCACTGGTAAGCCCGCTGATACCGACGCTCAACGGATTGTTTGACAAGGTCTTGGCGATCCCTGGGGTCTCCGAGATCCTGAAGCCCACCATCGACACATTGAAGACGAAGCTCGCCGCCCTGCCCGCGTGACAGCTGCGAGATCGCCGACAATTGTACCGACGAAAACCAATGAGCAAGGAGTGGCAGCCATGGCTGACAAATCGACGTTCACCACAGACGAGTGGAAGACCCTTCTGCAGAGCGTGATGATGGCCGGCATCGCGGTGACTGCGGCGGAGCCGAGCGGTCTCTGGGGCACACTCAAGGAGAGCCTTGCAAGTAGTAGCGCGCTCTTGCAAGCCAAGACCGGCGACGCAAATCCACTGATCTTAGCGCTCGTCGGCGATTTCGAAACTTCGGAAGGACGCGATGCCGCGCGAGACGGATTGCAGGCGAAGCTCAAAGGCGCCAAACCCGACGAAATGAAGACCAGGTGCATCGAGGTGATCAAGCAGGCCAGAGCGATCATCGAGGCCAAGGCTCCGGGCGATGCGGCGGCCGTCAATGCCTGGCTATACCAGATCAGCCAGCGAGTGGCGGAGGCTTCCAAGGAGGGTGGCTTCATGGGCATAGGCGGCGTCGCCGTCAGCGACGCCGAGAAGGCGACACTTGCGGAGATATCGGCAGCGCTTCAAACGGGCTAGGCGTCGCCTGCTACGCGCGATTGACGTGTGGGCGCTTTTTATTAGAAAGCTGGACAGAGGTGCTCCCTGCTCGATACTTCTCTGTGCGCAGCGGTTAGCGCACGTCCGTATAGGAAGACTTCGATCGCTTCGTTGCGATAGTGTCCTCCAGAGCCGTCACCGCTTCCCTCTTGGTCGGCTTCGTATCGCAGCACTTCATCCGCGTGCTGACGGTGCCCTCCATACGTGAGGACACAACGGCTTCTTGATTGCGGAGTGGCGCAAGCAAGATCTCACTATTGTGCATTCCCTTGAGCATTTGATCGTAGCGAGCCAGTGCCGCCGATGCCGAGGCAATTGGCATGATCAAACAGCCAGCGTCGATTCCGTGCGGAGGGAATTGATCATAGTGATATTCCACTACTCAAGGGGCGTTGAGCGCTATGCGTTACAGCCAAATGCCTTTTGAGCGCCGAAAAACATAATTCTTGAGAGTCAACCGATCTTGGCTTCCATCCATGAGATACAAACAGATTTCTCTGCCAAAATTAAGCAAAAGTGGAACTCAAGCTTGAAAAACGTTGGCAGTGCAGGCTGGAACCGCTTCTTTCGTATCCGGCGCGCGATAGGTTTCGACCTTCGCTACCAGTCCAATCTTAAAACAATGAAATCAAATACGTTTTATGGCGAAGAGGGTGGGATTTGAACCCACGATACCCTTGCAGGTATGCCGTATTTCGAGTGCGTTGAAATTCGCCTCTGGGTCAGACCCGAAGGAGTTTCCGTTACGCCGTTATCTCAATGTTGACTCCGGCACAAAAGAGAACATAATAAGAACATCCAAACATCAGAAGAGGATCACGGCCATGTCACACATGCCGGCCGGACAGCCGCGCGCTGAGCAAATTGCGGGAACCTACCGGACGCTACCCAAGAGGGCGACGTTGGCCGAGGTTCACCCCCCTTCTGATGGCGATCATAATCATGATGCCGAACCATCAAGATTGGGGCCTCTATTCGGCTGACGTCTACGACATGGCTTCCGGTGGCCCGCTCGGCTACTTCGACATCGCGTTTGACCCGCCCACACATCGCGCCTGCGGGTACTACAGTGCCGTCGGCTCCTCGGTTGTGATGCGCTCACCGCGCTGGTTCCAATGTCCAGGAGACATCAACGACGCCATGCGGGCCTTTCATGCTCTGCTCAGGCAAGCGGGTCATGTCCACTGAGTAGAAGAAGCAACTGGAGGTGGATTTCGAGGTCGAAGCCGCGCTCGCGTTCGATGACGAAGATGCCAATGTAACCATCGTCACGCTCCACGGGGAGATGACGAGCCGGGCATGACCGGCAGCTGGGAACCCAAGTTCGACCGGGAGCTTTGATGCACTCGACAGGACTAGACAATCAACAAAGCCGAGCTTCGAGAAGGCGTCATGGTCGCGCGGCAATCTCGCCCGATCGATCCCTCTCCCGCTTTGTGTGTTTTGCGCAACAAGTGGTCGTCGGTTCTCCTGCGTTTGCATCCGTTGTTACATTGGCATTTCCTTTCTGAACCGTCGCTTTTGCTTGTTCCTCCCCGTTACCCGTCGTGGCACGTTGGTTTCTGGACACCACTCTAATGCGGGCTGTGCAATCAGGGCGCCTGCATAGCTTTCAATTTACCCCGCCGGTGTCGGCTCGCACGCAAGGCCATGTAGCGCGCACAGCCATCGTTAGGATATATCCGCTGTCACCGAATTCCGTGAGCCATTCCCAATAGTGATCGGGCAGATCTTCAATGAGCCGACCCATGTAGGGTTGCGTGTGCCAAGCGCCCGTAGACCTTGGAGAGTAGCTTCGCCCGCTCGCTTGGCCGCTAACGGGGTTTTCCGTCGCAAGAACTCCCGAAGTCTCTCGAGATCACGAATGGAGGCCGGAGAGAAGATTATTTGTGGCATCCGGGCGCAGCGCGCTGCTCGTCGTCGGCTCCCCACGTCGAAAGCCATTTTTCGGCCTCATCGGCCGTCACATGCAGGCCGGTCGCCTGAAATTCATCCCAGGCCTTCAGGGTCTCACTCCGCAGCGCCCGCTTCTCTTCACGCTCCACGTATTGCTCAATCGCCTCGCGCATGATCCAGAGGGACGAACGGCGACGGACTTCGGCCAAGTGTTGGACGCGGCCTTTAACTCGTCACCGAGCTTCAGCGAGGTAGGTGATGCCATGTCAGCTCCTTAGTGGTAATACCCGCCGCTACTATAGGTGCTCCTGTCTATAATCTCGCAGCAGGAGCGATTTCGTGAAACGATAGTCCCCGTATTGAAAGGCTTTGCATTTTTTCGCCCGGAGCTTTGGCCGTGCCTTCTTATTCATTTGGTCCATATGTGCTTGTACCGGAACGCCAGTCGCTGATGCGGGATCAGACGGCCGTCCGTATCGGTAGCCGCGCTCTGGAAATTTTGGTGGCTCTGATTGAGCGACCTGGTGAACCGGTGAGCAAGGCTGAGCTGGTGTCGCGGGCCTGGCCGGATACTTTCGTCGAGGAAAGCAATCTCAAGGTGAACATTGCGGCACTTCGTCGGGTGCTTGGGGACGCCCCCGACGGCACGCAATACATAGCGACGGTGAGCGGCCGCGGCTATCAGTTCGTGTTTCCCGTGCATATTTCCGGGCACAGTGGCGCCTCCGGTATCGCGACGTCGGCCCGCAAGCATAACCTGCCGGTTTCAGCGACCCGCTTGGTGGGAAGAGATCCTGCCATTGATGCGATCGGGCGTGCCCTTGAGGGCTCACGCCTCGTGACGATCGTAGGCCCGGGTGGCGTTGGCAAGACGAGATTGGCGCTCGCAATCGCTGACCGACTGACCACGGCTTATGAACATGGCGTCTGGTTCGTTGATCTGGCGACTGTGAACGATGCAACTCTCGTACCGACGTCGATCGCCACGGCGATGGGATTAAGGGTTCACTCGGCGAATATCAAAGCTGCGATCGCCGCCTTCGCGACCGACCGGGATTTCATGCTTGTCCTCGACAATTGTGAACATGTTGTCGAAGCGGTGGCTGCTTGCGCAGACGCGTTTCTGGCTGCTGCAGCAAGGGTGCGAATTCTGGCGACAAGCCGAGAACCAATACGGGTTCTTGGAGAACAGATCCATCGCCTGCCGCCGCTCGAAACCCCACCGGAGGCGTCGGGACTTTCTGCAGCTGGGGCTCTGGCGTTCCCAGCTGTTGAGCTCTTTGTCGAGCGCGCGGCTGGAAGTCGCAACGAGTTCAAGCTCAGCGATGACAACGCACCAATCGTTGCCGAGATCTGCCGCAGGCTCGATGGGCTGGCACTCGCGATCGAACTTGCAGCGCCTCGACTGGATGCGTTCAGTACACGCGAACTCCTCGATATTCTTTCCGATCAATCTCATGTGTTGAGCGATAGGCGCGGCCGTGACTCTCGCCACCATACCTTGGCTGCGACGATGGACTGGAGTTACGGACTGCTCGTCGAGCCTGAACGCGTCCTGCTGCGACGCCTCTCCGTCTTTGCCGGAGCCTTCAGTCTCGAATCCGCTTGCGCCGTTGCGGTCGACAAGGGTCGCCCCCGCTCTGAATGCATTCACGCTGTCGCGAACCTCGTTGCGAAGTCGCTGGTCTCGACGGAGAGAGGAGAGCTCGGGACGCAGTACAGATTGCTCGATACGACACGCAGATATGCGCTGCAGAAACTTGCCGAAAGCGGCGAAAGCGACAGCATGCGTCAACGCCACGCCGAACATCTCCTCGAACTCGCCCAACGCGCCGAGGCCGAATGGAAAATTCGGCCGACCGCCGACTGGCTCGCCGAGTACGGGCGGAAGATGGATGATATCCGCAGTGCTTTGGGCTGGGCGTTCTCCGGGAACCGCAGCGGTGCCATCGGCGTAGCGCTCACGGTAGCGGCTCTTCCCTTCTGGGAGCATCTATCGCTCGTGGAAGAGTGTCGCGCGGGCGTGGAACACGCTCTTGGCAATCGCTTTGCCAATTTCCGCAATGCGGGCGACGAAATGAAGCTGCAATTTGCCTATGGAACCACGCTGCTTCATACGCGGGGGCCCCTCCCCGAGGTCAAGGCAGCCTGGACGGCAGCACTCGGTTGCGCCGAGTCACTCCGCAACACCGACTACGCGCTCAGATGTCTCTGGGGGTTGTGCGACTATTTCACATGGACGGGCGACCATCGCGCCGCCCTGGCGATGGCGGAAAAGATCCGAGAGCTGGCAACCGATCGCGGCGATCTCGACGCACGAAATAACGTCGACAGGCAGACAGGGACTGCCCTGCGTTACCTCGGCGAGCTTGCCGACGCACAGCATCACCTCGAACGCATGTTAGCCAGATACATTCCTCCCCCGACTCGCTCGGACATTGCGCGGTTTCAATTGGACCCGCGATCTGCGGCGCGGGGCACCCTTGCAAACGTTACCTGGCTACAGGGACATCCCGACAAGGCGGTTGCCATGGCACAGCGCCAGTTGGAAGAGGCGCGCGCCGCGCAACATGCCCTCGCGCTCTGCAATGCCGTCGTCCACACGGCCTGCCCTATCGCGCTGCTGACGGGAGACCTTGCTGCCGCTGAGCGCCTGCTTGTCGCCATCGAAGCTCATGTCGCCGAACACGCCATGACGGTTTGGAGTGCCATGGGCCGCTGCTTGCGCGCGGAGTGGCTTCTGCAGAGCGGCGACGCATCTGGACTGGCAGTCTTGAGAGGCGCGCTTGATGAGCTTCTCGCTGTGGACTTCCGCATGCGGTGCCCATTCTACATCGGCGTTTATGCTGCGGATCTGGGAAAATATGGAGACGTCGAAGCGGGGCGCATGGCAATCGACGAGGCCCTCGCACTTTCGGCTTCCACCGGCGAAATTTGGTGCATGCCTGAACTGTTGCGCATAAAGGCGGATTTGTTGGGCAAGGAGGGCGACCACCGGACCGACAAACCCGCCGAGGCGCTTTATGTGCAAGCAATCGAT
The DNA here is from genome assembly GCF_056394785.1 of Rhizobium sp. 10N414. Taxonomy (NCBI): domain Bacteria; kingdom Pseudomonadati; phylum Pseudomonadota; class Alphaproteobacteria; order Hyphomicrobiales; family Rhizobiaceae; genus Rhizobium; species Rhizobium sp. 10N414. The sequence goes on from NZ_JBFTIN010000046.1 coordinate 16,347, forward strand.
CTGGCGCGCCGGCAGGGCGCGCTGTCATGGGAGTTGCGCGCGGCGACGGCTCTAGCCGAGCATTGGCTTCGGACGGATCAAGACGTCAAGGCCGCAGGAGTTTTGGCGCCCGTCTACGGGCGCTTCAACGACGGGTTCGCAACCCGTGATCTTGTTAGAGCTCGCGAGCTCCTCAATGTTTTGAAGGACGTCGGCAGGAGGCGGGCGGCCGCCGTCCCTGTCACTCGGCGCGCAAAGCGTACTCAGTCTGCTCCCGAGCGGTAAGCGATCGCGTACGACCATCCAAAATCAGGAGCACCGGAGCGATCGCCGCAATCACGGCAAAGATCGTGAAGGCCTCGAGGTAGTGGGTGCCTTCGGCGGCCATGATATGCAACGAGGCCGGTCCGAGGCCCGCGCCAAACGTCAAAGCCATGTAGTTGATGCCGAAGAGCTTACCGAAGCTGCGCATTCCGAAGCGCTTCGCCAGGAGGTACCCGATCGCGTCACCTTCCGCTCCGGTGGCAAGGCCGAAAAAGACGGCACTGACATAGACTGGGATGAGACCCTCCGAGCTCAATAAAATGAGGTGACCGACAGCGGGTGACAAAAAGGCCAGGCTGGTCAATGGCACCGGCGGCAATCTGTCGAGCAACGCCCCGTAGCCGAGGCGCATGGCGATGAAAGCGAGGCCCACAAGGCTCATGACAAAAGCTGCATTCGCCGGATCGGCGCCGCGATCCGCCAAAACGACAGGGAGTGAAATCGATCCGGCCGCAGCAGCGAAGTAATTGAAAAAGAAGGCGGCCAACATCAGCCAGAAGCTGGCGGTTTCCACCGCCTGGCGAACAGTGTGGCCCTCGCCCCCTGAACCCACGACCTCACGACGTGCAGGTGGATCGCGAACAACGAAAAGCGCGACAGGTAGCGTAGCCGCCATGGACACCAGACCGGCCGCCACAAAGGCAAAGCGCCAGCCCCACACGGAAATCAGGAATGCGAGGAAGGGAGGAACCGTCGCGATCCCAAGTCCAACGAAGGCAAGCATGGCCCCCAATGCGAGACCGCGTCGTGAGGAGAACCATCCGACGATCATATAGGTATAGGGCACGCCGGTCTGCGCGGCGCCCATGAGGCTCGCCACAACGACGGTCACGATGAATGTCTCCAGGCTATTTGGCGCGATTCCCACACCAACAAGGCCGATGGCCATCGACACGGATGAAACAACAAGCACCCGGCGCGGACCGAACCGATCCGTTAGTGCACCCACTACAGGCGACATGAGACCGTTTACGATGGCTATCGGTGCGACCACGGCGGCCACCACTGTCCGATCCCACTGAGTATCCGCGGTGATCGGTACAATGAAAACGCTAAAGCCATAGATCAGCACGATCCCGATGCTGAAATACATCCCCACGCCTGCACCCAACACGATCGCAATCCGTCTGGTTCGCCCCGCCGTCCTGTCCATACCCATATGAGCCTTTGGTTGGTGCCGCTCTCGGAGACCGCAGTCCGCCCACAGGCGTCGATATCGTGCTAACGGGATTGCGGCTCGGTTCACCGAATTTCCCCGATCTTAACCAGCCTCGCAAGCGCATCCGCGTTAGAATTTTCGCAATCACCCCAACGAACCACGGGAGCTAACGATGTCGCGCACGCAAAAGACTTCTATCCAACCGGACGACCCGGATCGCCGAGCTGTTCTTTGCGCTGCGGGAGGCTTTGCTCTCGGCGGAATTGCCGCCGCCCTCGGCGGTAGCGCCACTGCCTTCGCGGAGGAAGCGCCGGCAGCAACCCGCGCCACGGGTTCGCTAGGCGCCCGGCTCCAGGGTGTGCAGCATTTCGGCCTCACCGTACAAAACATGGAACGCGCTTATGAGTTCTACACGGCAGTGCTCGGCGGAACCGAAGTCTTCCGCCACGGCGATTTCCAAGGCGACGCGGTCCAGAACACGCTCCTGGCCGACCAGGAAATTCTCGCCAATCAACTCGGCGTAAATCCACGGACAATAGGCGTTCCCGATCTCAGAGGAGGCACCCAACGCCTCGACGTGCGGTTTATTCAGTTCGACAATGTCGTAATCGAACTGTTGCAGTATCGCGATGCCGACCAGCCGATGGGCGGCCCGAAGGCTTTCGCCGAACCGCTGGAGCATATGAGCCCGGCCTTCCCGCGAATGATGCACATCTGCTTCCATGTCGGAGACGATGTCGACTTCAATCAGTTCATCGCCGATCTCGAGGCGGAGTCCGCACGACGCGGAATGACGCAGGTACGAGCAAATCGCATCATTCGCGTTTCGACTGAAGAGGAGCGAAAGGCGGCTCCTTTGAGTGCTAACACCAACAAGGTGACTGTCGCGCCATCAGACGGATGGGAACTGATCTATTGCAAAGGCCCGGAGGGGGAACAACTGGAGTTTGTGAAGGCGCTCGGGCCGGTGAAAAAGCGGTTTGCCGACGCGCTGGCAGCGCATCTGCAACTCGCCGCGAAGTAGACCCAAAAGGCATCGACATCACTTCTCAAACCGGCCCCGGCTTTGTCAGCGGCCACTGCGATGGGGCGAGATAGGGAGATATGACATGATCAGAGCATTGCGGCTGCAAACCTCGGCTATTCTGCTTGGTGGCCTGCTCGCGGGAACAGTCCTCCAAACGGAAGCGCTCGCACAGGAAGGTCCGGGACAGGGCTATGTCAGAATTGCCCGCGGAGCTTACTCGGTCGTTGCCGAGGTCCGTGCCAAACCGGGCAAGGAGACCGAACTGAGAGCCATCACGCTTCCGCTCATCGACCTCGTGCGTAGCGATCCTGCAAACCTCGTCTACTTCCTGCAGGAGAGCCGAGAGACCCCCGGCCACTTTATCTTCTACGAGATATTTGCCAACGAAACCGACTTCGAGGCACATAACGCAATGCCTTATGTGAAGGAGTGGTTTGCCAAGCTGCCAGAACTCGCCGACGGGGGCGTGAAGGTGATGCGAATGCAAATTCTGGCGCCGGCCAGCGACTAGTAGGTCTGACAAGACCACACGTCGGCGAATGAAGGCAATCGCGAATTGCGGGGAGAACCGCCCCGCGGACGCCTTCGCCTGCGAGACCGTCAGACCGGGAATTGCGATATGAGACTCAAAGGCAAGGTTGCATTGGTCACCGGAGCCGCTGGTGGTATTGGCTTCGCCGTGGCGGAACTGTTCGATAACGAGGGCGCCATCGTCGTCGCGGGTGACATCAAGCCGCCCGAGCAACCATACCCCGAAGGGGTTGAAGCGGTGACACTTGATGTAACCAGCGAAGAGCAATGGGCAACCGTCGTTAGCGCGATCCTCCGGAAGCATGGCCGCCTGGACGTGCTGGTCAATAACGCCGGCATTATCGCTTACGAACCCCTGGACAAGTTGGAAATGAAGGACTGGCTGAAGATGATCGCCGTCGACCAGACCGGCGTTTTCCTCGGCATGCGTGAAGCAGTTCGTGTGATGCGCAAGCAGCAGGCGGGTTCGATCGTCAACATCTCCTCGATATGGGGCAGTGCGGCAGTTGCAGGTGCGCACTCCTACCATGCCGCCAAAGGTGCTGTCCGCAACATGTCCAAAAACGCAGCGATAACGTTCGTATCCGACGGCATCAGGGTCAACTCCGTACATCCGGGCTTCATACATACGCCGTTGACGGACAAGCAGGCGCCAGAACTCAACGATGCCGTCATCGCCATGACTCCTATGAAACGCGGCGGCAAGCCGATCGAGATCGCATATGGCTGTCTGTACTTGGCTTCCGAAGAGGCAAGCTACGTGACCGGCATCGAATTGAATATCGACGGGGGGTATCTCGCCCAGTAGCGCGAGGGGAAATGCGGCCCACAAAAGGGCCCTGTCTTGCAACCCGCTCCGGGCGGTCGGCAATCGCGGCACCGCGTAGGATCGCTCATGGGATGGCTGTAGCACATTTTTTCGGAGCTAAGCGTCATTTAACAATCGTGATGCCTTCTCAACAGTAAGGTTCTCGGTAGCGGCACCCTTGATCGGCTGCTGCAATTCCAAATGAAACAAACCGCGTCGAGACGAAGCAGTCACCTCAAATCAACGGAGGCCAAAATGCTCAGTAAAGCCTTTGAAGCCCAATGCGCCGCTGTGAACGTTCACTGTACTGACCAGCGACAACGGCAGAAAGCCGGCCTCACTCTCTTCGCTCTTGCGCTCGGAAGCTTCTGTATTGGCACATCCGAATTCGCGAGTATGGGAATTCTGCAACTGTTCTCGGCAAGTTTGCAGATCGATCTGCCGGCCGCCACGAACGCGATAACAGCATACGCATTCGGTGTCGTGATCGGTGCGCCCCTCGTCACGCTGGCCGCGGCTCATCTTAACCGTAGAACTTTGCTTCTGTTGCTTATGACTGTCTTCGTGTGCGGAAACATCCTCTCCGCCTTGGCGACAGGCCTCGGCACGCTTGCGGTCGCTCGCTTTATCAGTGGCGTGCCTCAAGGCGCCTACTTCGGGGCGGGGGCGGTCGTGGCATCATATATTGTCGGCCCGGGACATGGTGGGAAGGCGTTCGCCCTCGTGATGAGCGGCCTGACGATTGCCACGATCGTCGGATCACCCCTCGCCACCTTCCTCGGCCAAAACCTGGGGTGGAGGAATACCTACTTTGCCGTTGCAGCTCTCGGTGTGCTGTCCGCCGCTGCGTTGTGGCTATGGCTCCCCAGGACGAATGCCTTGAATGGCGGTTCAATCGTCCGAGAACTAAGTTCGCTCGGCAAACCGGCGGTCTGGTGGATGATGCTGGTGGCAGCGCTTGGCGTATCGAGCATCTTTGCCGTCTATACTTTCATTGGCCCTTTCGTGACCGATGTCGTTTCCATGAGCCCGGGATGGATCCCGATCGCTCTCGCCCTGTTCGGCATCGGCATGACGGCAGGAAACCTTCTTGGCGGCAGAATTGCTGACCTACACCCGGCACGCGGCATCGTGGTGGGCTTCGGGAGCGCCGTGATCGTACTCGCGATCGTTGCCAGTTTCGGCTCTAGCGCCCCCACGCTTTTCGTCGGGCTTTTCTGCGTTGGGGCAACCATGATGACAGCAATACCCACGATCCAGGTCCGCCTTACGCGGCTTGCGCCGGAAGCCCCAACTTTGATGGGTGCCATGAACCTGGCCGCTCTCAACGTCGCAAATGCCATCGGCGCCTGGACCGGTGGGCTGGCCATCGGCAGCGGCTTGGGTTTGCTCTCTGCGGTATGGGCAGGGTTTTGCCTCACCCTGCTGGGACTTGGCACATTCGCACTTGTCCTGCGCGGCAGTCCGCGCATGGCTCCCGCGCAATGATCAGTGACATTCAAGCAAGCACAAGCCTCGTCAGCAGCACCCACGACGAGCATGGGGCCATCGTCTATCCCTTGGCGTTGGATTTTCGTTGCCCTGGTGAGTAGATCTCCGTGAACCGCTCTCCTGTCGCCTGGACCGACCCCCATTGCTATCGAAACCTCGGAAGTCTCAAGAATGATCGGGGCTGAAGATTGAAGCGAAATTCTCACGCGCTAACTCCACAAGGCCGATATTGGAACAGCGGACAAACGTTCTCCGAAAGGGATCACCTTCTGGTGGTCATACAAGACCATGCCCGAAACAAACCGTTCTCCGGATGCTTCGGCCAGAATTCGCAATCCCGAAAAATCGGAATTCGAGACGGATGCTGCCGCTTTTATCTCGATACCGACGATCCGCCCTCTTGTATCTTCGATGACGATATCGACTTCGTTCTGCTGCTTGTCTCGAAAATGCGAAAACTCGAGGCGGGTTTGCGCGCCGCTGGCGAGTTTAAGGATCTCTCCAAAAACGAAAGTCTCCAGCAACGTCCCGAACTGACCCCTGTCGTCGCGAAGGCGGTCGAGAGAGAGGTCTCGAAGGGATGCGAGAAGGCCGGAATCGAGGAAATGTATTTTCGGTGTCTTCGTCAGACGTTTCAGTTTGTTGGAAAACCAGGGTTGTACGGTTCGAGCGAGGAAAAGGCTCTCGAAGATGCCGACATATTTTTGCGTTGTGATGTGGTTCATCCCAATGGCCGCGCCAATTCTGGAATAGTTCACGAGCTGTCCCGAACGCTCTGCCAGAATGCGTAGCAGGCGCGGCATTTGAGCGATCTGCTCGATTTGCGCGACATCGCGAACGTCGCGTTGAACGATCGCCTGGATATAATCCGCATACCAGTCCTGTCTGCGGCTCAAGGTTTTGCGGCCCAGTGCCTCGGGATATCCACGCTTTCCTTGATGGCCAACAACAGCTCGGGCGCGCGCTGAATTTCATCGATGATGGCGCGATCCATACCTCTTACAAAACCAACTGGATCCTGTCGCGCTGCGTCCAGGGTCGTTGCATTGTCCAGCGTGTAATACTCCATCCCCTCGTTGGCCATCTTCTTGGCCAACGTCGTTTTTCCTGATTGTCTGGGACCGACGATCAGTCAACGAGCCTTGGGTACAGCGCCACAGCTTCATTCCTTTGATGACTGTTTGAAACTAGGGCTATGACCGATTGAAAGTCAAGGAATGACCATTTGAAATCTGTATGGCGACTGATTGAAAGGATAGGCGCTCGACGCAAGCGAGGACAGGACGTTAAAAGTCTCGGCGACCTTGTAGGCGCTATAGTGTTGCAGCATCACGCCGCCCGAGCCGATACGGATCGAGCACGTGCGTGCAAGTAGATAGGCGATCAGCGCCTCGGGTGCGGAACTCGCCAGGTTGGTCATGCTATGATGCTCGGCGACCCAGAAGCGGTGATAACCGAATTCCTCGACCGCAATGGCCAGCTTGACGGCCGCCACAAGCGCATCCGCCGCGGTCGCACCAGCTTCGACCGGGGCCTTGTCCAGCAAGCTGAGAAGATAGGTCATCACATCGGCTCACAAATAAGTAGATATTTAGCTCGATAGGAAACCGCTTTCTCTTTGGAGTTGAAAGAAAGGAAAAAAGCACCGTGCGGCTGAGGTGGGATGACGCTACCGTCAGGCAGGTATGAACGATCTTGATTATGGAGTGAATTCGATGCCCGAAGCCTTGGAGAATGTAAGGGTAACGCTGGCATCAAGGCCCAAAGGGCTGCCGTCGCCTGAGAACTTCCGAACCGAGCGCGGCCCCCTGCCGACGGCCGCAGAAGGTGAGGTCCTTCTGCAGGTTCTTTATCTATCACTCGATCCCTATATGCGCGGACGCATGGATGACGCGAAATCTTATGCTCCGCCAGTTGCTATCGGCGGGGTCATGGAAGGCGGCACGGTTGCCCGCGTCATCGGCAGCCGCAACAGCAATTTTGCGCCGGGCGACATCGTCCTGTCCCATTCGGGCTGGCAGACCTACGCTACATCGAGCGGCGACGGGCTGAGAAGGCTTGACGCCACGCAGGCACCCCTGACCGCGGCGCTCGGCGTGCTCGGCATGCCAGGCTTCACCGCCTATGCCGGACTTCGCAATATCGGCAGGCCAAAGCCCGGCGAGACCGTTGTTGTCGCCGCAGCAAGCGGCGCCGTCGGATCGGTTGTCGGCCAGATTGCGAAAATTGAAGGTGCAAGGGCTGTCGGCATTGCCGGCGGCCCTGAGAAATGCGCATTCGTCCGCGACGAACTAGGCTTCGATGTTGCAATCGATCACCGCGCCAAGGATTTCAACGCCCAACTCGCGTTAGCCTGCCCCGATGGGATTGACGTCTATTTCGAGAATGTCGGCGGCCCCGTTGCCGAAGCGGTCTTTCCGCTTCTCAATGATTTCGCACGCATACCCGTCTGTGGCCTGATTGCCCACTATAACAACGAACCGGCGGAAGGCGTCGATCGCCTCCCCGGCTTCATGCGAGCCGTGCTTCGCAAGAGCCTGACGGTGCGTGGCTTCATTCAGCGCGAATTCGCGGACCAGCGGCCCGATTTTCTGAGCCAGGCGTCGGCATGGCTGGCCGACGGCCGCCTGAAATTCCGCGAGGACATCGTCGATGGCCTGGAGAATGCCCCCGAGGCCTTCATCGGCCTGCTGCAGGGCAAGAATTTCGGGAAGCTGATTGTACGTGTCAGCGAATAACATCAAAAGTTGAGATGCCCCCTTCATTGTCACCGGCTGTTGCCGACAGGATGGCCAAAAGGAGGAGCTTCCTCTATTGTGTTGGGCGTCGCCACTACCTTTGCATTGACCTGAAACATCGCTCTCGTTGCAAAAAGGGCCCCGGCAGCCAACACCATCGTACAATAGACCCTATTTCATAATCGGCGCATCCTGGTTGCGGGAGCGGCAGTCGCTGGCAATATTCCACGGCGGGCAGCGTCGAAAGATCCGGAGCCCAGGCGCGAGACAGGAACCAGAACTGTGATCGCAAATGGCACAGCATGCTCATGCAATTCGCTTCGCCGGCTCGGAATTGGGCCACAGCCGCCATGTCTGCGCCTTCTTCAACAGCGAGGATGAGGCCTACAAGGTGCTTATACCGTTCATCGTCGATGGGTTCGAATGCGGGCATAAGGCCGTTCATCTGGTCAATCCCGGCCAGCGGCCCGCACACCTCGACAGGCTCCGCTGTGAAGGGATCGACACCGAAGAAGCGGAGGCCGTCGGTCAGCTCGACATTCGAACGAATGCCGATGTCTATCTCAGCGATGGTCGCTTCGATTCCGACAGGATGCTTGCGGTCTTCGAGAAGCTGGCGAGCGGTCACTCGGACAACGGCTATCCGCTAAGCCGGATCATATGCCAGATGGACTGGGCCGGCGACGGGCGATCCGATATTGCGGATCTGATATCCTTCGAAGCGCGCGTGAACGACGTCTGGAGCCAGCACGACGACGTTGTCATTTGCATTTATGATCTTGCAAAGTTTGGCGGCGAAACTGTCGTCGATGTTCTCCGCACGCATCCGATGGTTGTCGTCGGCGGCGTCCTCCAGGAGAATCCATTCTATGTCGCCCCGGCGCAGTTCCTGGAAGAATTGCGGGAGCGGCGTGCGAGGAGGAGCGAGGCTCGCGACCGCGGTGAGAACCATGGTTGATCTCGCCAAGAGTGCCGCACCACGTGATGATTGGCGTCGCCGATGCATGAGCGACCTGATCACGCTCGTTGCCTTGCCAGCGATGTGGTCGGGTGGCGATCTTTTTCAGATCGGCAATATCCTCCTCGACGCCCTTCAGGCGATGCTGGATGTCGACCTGCTCTATCTTCGGCTGATGCTGCCAGATGACCCAGCACTCGTGGAACTGGCCAGACTGCCGACTTCCGATGTCGCTATCAACGCTCAGGAGGTTGGAGCGTCCCTCGATTCCGCACTTGGACCTCTTTCGGCCTGGCCGGCTTCCGCCAACCTGTCGCTCGGGCGAGGTCTGATGGTCATTGCGCATGCGCAGGTGGGATTGGGAGGTGCTGCCGGCGTTCTGGTCGCGGGGTGCCATGGCAGGCTTCTGTCGCAAGAGGAGCGCCTTGTACTCAACGTCGGCGCCAATCAAGCCGCACTTGCGGTCAATGAGGCGGCGCGGCATGTCGGTCAGGCAAAATTGGCAGCAATGCTTGAGAAGCGAATCGCCGAGCGGACGATGGAGCTCGCCACTGCCAACGTGGCCCTGAAGAAGGAAATCGCCGAACGTGAGCAGACGGAGGAAGCGCTCCGCAAAAGCGAACGCACTGCTCGCCGTCTTGTCGACAGCATGCCGGGTATGGTCGCGATCCTTTCCAGTGAGGGAGTAGTCGAGGCCGTGAACGCACGGCTCACCCGATACTGCGGCGTTAGTCTTGAAGAGTTTCGAAACTGGCAACATGCTGACATCATACATCTCGACGATCTGCCGACAGCGATAAGGATCTTCAACGAGGCAATCTCAGCCGAACAGAATTTTGATCTGGAGGTGCGCGTAAAGGGTAGTGCCGGGGACTATCGATGGTTCCAGGTTCATGGCGTTCCCTTCCCGGACCCCTCGACCGCGCCATGGTACGTGTTCCTGACGGATATCGATGATCGGAGGCGTGCCGAGGCCGCCAGGGCGGCCAACGAGCAGAAACTCCAGGAGATCGTAGACGCCATTCCCGTCATGGCCTGGGCCGCGGCACCGAGCGGAGAGGTGGAATATCTGAACGAACCCTGGCTTGAGTTTGCCGGGATCGCGGCAGATGAGGCCGACCACTGGTGGGCAGCTGTTCACCCGGACGATGTCGCCTGCCTTCTCAAGACGTGGGAGGAGGTGCTGCACGCGGGCGTTCCCGGCGAAGCAGAGGCCCGCATCCGCCGTCGCGATGGCGAATACAGGTGGTTCCTGATCCGGTCCAACCCGGTCTTCGCCGAAGATGGGTCGGTGGCACGATGGTATGGAACGAATACCGACATCGACGACAGGAAGAAGGCCGAGGACAAGCTTCGTCACAGCGAAATGCTGCTGGCGGAAGGCGAGCGGATGAGCCACACCGGTACCTTCTGCTGGCAGCTAGCAACCGATGAGGTCATTTTCTCCGACGAACTCAGCCGCATCTTCGGCTTCGAGAAGGACGCCGTCATAACCATGGAAGCGGTGGCGACGCGGGTTCACCCTGACGACAGAGAGGTTCTCGCACGCCGGCGCGACGAAATTCGCGCTGGCGCTTACAATCCAGAGTATGAGGCCAGGATCATTTCGGGCGACGGGTCCGTCCGCTATCTAAGGGTCGTTGCGCGCAGTCTCGAGTATCCCGATGGCCATGTGGAATGCATCGGCGCCGGCCAGGACATCACGGAGCGACGTCTTGCCGAAGAAGCCCGCGACCGATTCAGGGCCGAACTTTCGCAGATCACACGGGTGATGAGCCTCGGAATGATGACGGCCTCGATAGCCCACGAAGTGAACCAGCCGCTTTCGGGGATCATCACGAACGCCGGCACGTCTCTTCGAATGCTCGCCGCGACACCACCGAATGTCGAGGGCGCTCTGGAAGCGGCACGCCGGACTATCAGGGATGGACAGCGCGCATCCGAAGTGGTCGGGAAGGTCCGGGCACTGTTCAGGAAGCAGCCCGCAACGCTCGAACCGCTTGACCTCAATGATGCCGCACGCGAGGTTGTTGGCTTGATCGGGAGCGACCTGCAAAGGAACAGGATCGCACTGCGGTTGGACCTTTCAGATCAACTGCCGGGGGTAGATGGGGACCGGGTTCAGCTTCAGCAGGTCATCATGAACCTGTTCCGCAACGCGATCGACGCAATCGGCGAGCTCGCGCACCAGCCTCGGGAAATCGCTTTGCGAACGGCGATCACAACAGAGGGGCTGGTCGAGCTCGCGGTCCGGGACACAGGTTCGGGTATCGCGACTGATATCGAACAGCTCTTCACGGCATTCCACACGACCAAGAGCGACGGCATGGGCATCGGCCTGTCGGTCAGCCGCTCGATCGTCGAAGCGCACAACGGTCAAATGTACGCGTCATCCAACGAAAAAGCCGGAGCGACCTTCGGCTTCCGACTTCCCTCGAATTCGGCGCCACAAATCCAGGCGACGGGCCTTGGTCAAGCGAGGACGCGGCGATGAAGAAGGAGCCAGTCGTTTGCATTCTTGACGAGGATGTTTCGATACGGGAACCACCGCTCCATCTGATCCGGTCGCACGGATTTGATGTCGATTCATTCTTGGAGATGAAGCACACCGATTGCATGAACCTCGGCGTCGGAACGCGGGCGGCCCGCACCGCAGGCTCACACGCAATGGGCAGGTTTTACCGGCCATGCTCAGTACAGCAAGGCGGCGAAGGGATGCTCCGACTGCTCCTTGCCGAGGGCGGTCGAATGTATCGGCGCGCGTTTTGACGGTTCTGAGCGAAGGCTTGCGTGATTTGCTTGTCAGATGACACTGAGCGAAGTCAGAAGGAGAAAGCTATGTACAGTACCATCGCGGCCGCACATCAGCGGGCAAAGACGCAGATCCAGGCTCTGGAGAGATCCGTTGTGTTTGTCGTCGATGACGATGTGTCCGTCCGGGAATCCCTGGAACTTCTCATCGCATCCGCAGGATGGCAGCCGCTGCTTTTCGCTTCCGCGAAGGACTTCCTTTCACATGCGCGACCCGCTGGGCCGAGCTGCCTCGTGCTTGATGTCAACATGCCGGGCTTGAATGGTCTCGACCTTCAGAGCCTTTTGACCGCGGATGGAAGGAGGATACCGATCATCTTCGTAACCGGCTTCGGCGACGTGCCGACCACTGTGCGCGCAATGAAGGCCGGCGCATTCGAATTCCTGACCAAGCCAATCGACACCGCTGCGCTATTGCATGCCATAAGAAGTGCCATGCAACGCAGTGCAGCACTCACGCGCGAAGATAGCGAGCTGGCCGCCCTTCGATCCTGCTATCAAATGCTGAGCCCCCGGGAGCGCGAGGTCATGTTCTTCGTCGTCCACGGCCTCCTGAACAAGCAGGTGGCTTTCGAACTTGGGATCAGCGAAATAACCGTTAAGGCGCATCGCGGTCAGTTGATGCGCAAAATGAATGCTCGTTCTCTGCCCGAGCTTGTCACCATGTTTGCGCGCCTCCGGCTCGGCGATCAGGTAGTCATGCATTGAGGACCACGGCAAAGGTTTATCCTTTGCGCCAGACCAGCATCCGATAGTATCGGAGACACCTTGGCACAATAGCCTGAGGTCCCATTTCGGGAGATGCTTCCATGGGAGCAAGGATTGAAGCCTCGGTGCGTCCCAGGGGATCGGTGCCGGACTGGTGAAGGCATTTCTCGACAAGGGCTGGAACGTCGTCGGGACATCAAGGCGCGTCAGCAAGCCAGGTAATCCGATCGGACAACCCGTCTCGAGCTCGTCGACGGCGATGTCAGCGATCCGGCGACGGCCGAGCTGGTAGCTGGCTGGGCTGTGGATCGGTTCGGTTCCATCGAACGCTCTCGCCAATAACGCAGCGATATTCACGAAGATGTTCCCCCCACCATGCGGCCTCCCGAAATCGGTCCTGTACCACATCGCTGGCGGTATAGCGTGTCTGATAGCCACGCCGGGGACTGTTCCTGAATCGTGCAAACGACAAGAAGGGCCAGCGGACCGATACCTTGGTACAATGTACTGGAGGTTGAACAACTCCTAGATTCAATCGTGTTCCGGCGGTGGTTCCGACCGGTTGACAGATATACCGTGTGGTGGCCGCAACGGAGTTGGCCATGGAAAACGTTCGTCCATTGGTTTCGGTCGTTGACGATGATGTGTCGGTTCGCGAGTCCCTGCCCGCGCTTATTCAATCATTTGGCCTCGACAGCATCGCCTTCGCGTCGGCGGAGGAGTTTCTCGCTTCGGGCGCCCTTGCGACGACGAGCTGCCTGCTTCTCGACGTCGTTATGACGGGGATGTCTGGGACGGATCTGCAGTGCGAGCTCCTACGTCGCAACAGCCCGGTCCCCATCGTCTTTATAACCGCGAACCATGACGAGAACCAGCGGTCAAGGCTCCTTGCAAAAGGCGCATCCGATTGTCTTTTCAAACCTTTCTTCGACGACGCCCTCGAAAAGGCCGTCCTTCGAGCACTCGCAGAACGCAGCGGATGACGCGCCGGGCTTGACATCACGGATGTTCACCACCGGCCCCAGACGCGATCCCGTGGCGTCTGGGGCGTCGTCGTCAAAAGCGCCTGTCCACCGTTCTTCGGTGGCATACCACCTCGACGATCAGGGCTCGGAGCCCCAGACAGCCGCGGTCAACTGCGGCTGAAGGTGTGATCGCCGCGATGCCCCGGCAGGCGAGCGGTGATCTCCTCGTCGGTCCAGCCGTTGTCACGAAGCACGACGACGCCTTCACCGTCGCCTTGCTAACCGCACTGGTTGCACTCTGTCGGGTCGCCGAAAACCGGTGAGCTAATCGTCGGCCAGAGTTTGTGCGATGGATCTGCCATAGGGAAAGAACATATCCTTACGCCCTTCCTGCCAAGCGGACCGCAACTCCGGTTGCGTGATGTCCCAGTCGGGCCAGGATTTCTTGCAGACCTCGCGCAGATCCTGGCGAAGTTCCTCAACTGTCGGGCGGCCAAAGAACCAATAGCCATTGTAGAGTTTGTAGACGACCAGACCGGGTTCGAGGACAATGACATGGGGGATCATCGGATTATGAACCGGGTCCGTGTATTCCGCGATTTCAAGATCCTGCTGGATCGTCCGTCTCGGATCCGACAGAAATGGCCAATGCGCCCCGACGCCGCTGCGGAACTCGTGTGTTTCGGCAATGGTGTCGGTGCTGATCGTCACCAGCCTGCAATACCCGACCTCCATTTCTCGATAGAGCTGCAGCAACCCCTCATGCTGACGTCGATCCTTGGGACAGAAGCTGCCTCGGCTGAGAACCAGCACCATGGGATAGATGGCCTGCAACTCCGAGAGTTTTCGACGCTTGCCGGTGTGATCGCTGAGTTCGTAGTCTGGAAAAACCGCTCCCGAAACGATGTCTGATCTCATGTCCAATTCCTTCGTTTGTGCGACCCCTGGCCGCTATAGGTCTATGACGAGGTCACCTGCCGGTTGCGAGCAGCAAAGCAGCAGATTGCCATCCGCAGCTCCATCGATCGGGTTCGGTTGATAGGTAACCAAGCCCGAGATCAATCCGGTCTCGCAGGTGTGGCAGACGCCGGTTCGGCAGGACCAGCGAGCCGGCACATCGCATGCCTCAGCCAAGTCGAGCAGGCTGTGCATGCTCGGGTTCCAACGCACGGCCAATCCGCTGCGAGCGAACGAGACCAATCCTCCGGAGCCGGGCTCGCCAGCCGGCTGATGCGGTGGCTGTCGCGGCGAAGTTGCGATTCCTGGCGTTATGGATGAACCGGAGCCAAACATCTCGGTGTGGATGCGATGGCGCGCAACTCCGACGCCAGCAAGTCCTTCCGTGAGGTCGCTCATGAACTTCGCAGGTCCGCAGAGGTAGAAATCGCTCTCGATCGGAAGGCCAAGCGTCTTGAGGATTGCCGTGTCCAGGTGGCCTGTCGAGTCATAGTCAGTGCCCTGTCGGTCGCCTGGCGCGGGCGCGCTGTAGCAGGTGTGGCCATGGGCATTCGGGAGCGATCGAAGGAGCTCGCGTACTTCCTGTGCAAATGGATGCTCCAGGCTGCTGCGCGTTCCATAGAGCCACCAGATCTCCCGCGAAGAATTCTCAGCCGCGAGAGCATGAAGCATGCCGAGAACTGGCGTCATCCCTATCCCCGCGCTCAGGAATGCCACAGGTCCGTCGCCGCGGATCAATGTGAAGCTGCCGCGCGGCGCGCTCACCTCCACGAGATCACCCTCGTTCAGTTCTTCGCTTACGAATCTGCCGGCAGCACCGTGCGGCTCCCGCTTGATGGTTACCCTGAAACACTGGCCGTCCGCGCGGCCTGACAGTGAATAGCTTCGAAGTAGGAGCGGAGCCGAGCGTGGCTGCAGCCGGAGCACGATGAATTGCCCTGGCAGGTAGTTCTCCAGCAACCTCCCGTCCAACGGCTGGAGTTCAAGCGAGGTGACGTGATTAACCACCGGCGTCTTGCGAGCAACGCGGAACTCGCGGAAGCCACCCCACGCCGGGCGCGTCTCGATCACGCCCGTCAGGCCAGCATTTCCCGTCACCTTCGCGCCCTCGGCCGATTGTGTGAGCAAAGCCTGGAACGAATGGCGCCAACCATCGCTCAACGCCGGATTGCGCAGCGCCCGTTCCAATCGGTCGCGGCGATGGCCAGGCTTGTAGAGCAGCGCGTTGATCTCCGAGACGCTCATGCCGCCCTCTCCGGATGCGGTCTTGATGATAGCGTCGTCCGCTTGGACATACCCCTCCTCAAGAACGCGAAAATAGAAGCCCGGTCTGTCATGCAACACCAACAGAGCCGCCGTTTCGGGCACGTCCATGCGAATGCCGAGCCGATAACACGTGACACGGGGCTGCGTCACCTCGAACAGCGCCCCACCGATGCGATAGCGGTCACCGATGCAGACCTCGGCGTCGGCAAGCCCGTCCACCGTAAAGTTTTCTCCGAACTGCCCATAGACAAAGTCGCTTCGGCCCAAGTGCCTTTCCCAGTACCGGTAGGAGTCTATCTGGTAGACGAACACCGCGCGTTGCTTGCCACCATGTCCGGCCCGGTCCGCCTGCCGATCGCCGTCGATGTTCAATGTCCGCGCCATGCGTGGACCCTCGACCGAGCTCTTCCAAATCGCCGTCTTGACGATCCTGTTTTGCCATTCGACGTCGCGGGGCAACCCGACGTTGACGGAAAGAAGGCGAGCCATAAGACATACTCCCCATGCCAATGCCGCTTGGTCGAGGATCCAAGGCTTCTGATCCGCAAGCGGACATGTTGCCCGGTCCCGTGACAAGAAAACATCCGAACGGACACGCATTCCATTATACGAAGGTGTGGCCGATACCTTGGTTGAATGGCGGGTCGATGACGGGCCTGCTTTCATGGCGGGTCGGCGCCGCCCGGTCATCAATAGACGAATACCTGGGCAAGCGTATTTTCATAGGGCTAAAGCAATGTCCGATACTTGAAGCAGTATGCAAAAACGGACAAACTGGACCCATACGCTGCCAGACGCACCCTTCGGACTTGAGCTCAATCAAAATCGCGGGTGTGCTGCCGCGGCGGCTACCGACACCATGATCGCCGAACCCCCAATACATTACAATCATACGGAAGTATCGAAGCAGACCCCTCCGCTTGGGTGTCGAGTGCTCCCAAACCCATGTGGATCCCGCATCTAGTGCAGTTTAGGAATGTCGAGAGTGGACTGATCCCCGACAGCCGTTGGCTACCTGGGACAACGCGACCCGCAGCCGCTCGGTGTGTCTATTGGATACTTGCCTCCAACCACCTCTGGCGGGCGCGTTCCACGATTTCACCTTCGGAACGTGCCCCTTCCTGAAACAAGGCGATCACCATAGCAGCGACCTCGACCCTTGCCCTGCGGTCGCGCTCAATTCCGTTCTCGCGACAGATGCTCTTGAGAGCATGCTTGATGAATGAGAAGTCCAGGTAATATGGAGGAATATTGCGGGCGTCGAATGGCGCACCTCGCAGAAGGATGCTGCTCTGAACCGGAGCGCCTGCCCCGAGGTATTCTTTGTTCACAGCCGTCTTTCGCAAATCAGCCTCCGTGTCATTCGATAGAGCCGTTAACTGCTAGGATCGAATAAGCGTAGCAGATTTAGTCTTTGCTAATAAATCGCGTGACCGACGTTATCTACAGTTTTTTGGGAGGGGCCGGCTGATTGGCAGTGGGCGGTGCTTGGGGACGTCAAGCCCGCGGGTCTTCGGCAGCAAGCGGTCGTCTAAGCACAGCCTTGCTCAACGATACTGGGTTCTACTAACGTTGCGCGGTATGTATGCCAGGGAGAAATCATCATGCGCCTGACAATAGCAATCAGCCTCGTAGTCCTGGTGCCCTTGGCCGCGTTCGCCAAATCGCCATCCGATATCGCCGACCTCGTGGGCTCGCGAGCCGCTGGCGCCGAGAGCGAAATGCAGGCGCGGGGCTATGTTGACGTGGGCGGCAACAATACCTGGTGGAACGCCGACAAGAAGCAGTGCGTCAAGGTTCGCGTC
>NZ_JBFTIN010000047.1:0-33637 GCF_056394785.1 Rhizobium sp. 10N414
CTTGGCGGTCTGGTCGGAAAGGTGGCTGCCGTCGTGATCAGCCAGAAGAAGAATGGCCATGGATATATCTCCCTTTCTCGAACCTTTAAAGCACGCCGGCTTCGACTTTAAGCTTCTCGACCAGCTCGGCGACCGACTTGACCTTGACGCCCGCCTTGCGGCCGGACGGCTCCTCGGTCTTCAGCACCTTCAGACGCGGCGCGGTGGAAACGCCGAAGTCGGCCGGCGTCTTCTTGTCGAGCGGCTTCTTCTTCGCCTTCATGATGTTCGGCAGCGAGGCGTAGCGCGGCTCGTTCAAGCGCAGATCTGATGTGACGACGGCCGGCAGTTTGACCTCGATCGTCTGCAGGCCGCCATCGACCTCGCGGGTTACCTGGGCCTTGCTGTCGCCGATCTCGATCTTCGAGGCGAAGGTCGCCTGCGCCGTGCCGAGCAGGGCCGCCAGCATCTGGCCGGTCTGGTTGCTGTCGTCATCGATCGCCTGCTTGCCTGTGATGATCAAGCCCGGCTGTTCGGCGTCGACGACGCCCTTGAGGATCTTGGCCACAGTGAGCGGTTCGACTTGATCGTCGGTCTCCACCAGGATGGCGCGGTCGGCGCCCATGGCAAGTGCCGTGCGCAGCGTTTCTTCGGCCTTGGCCGGGCCGATCGAGACGACGATCACCTCCTCGGCCTTGCCGGCTTCCTTCAGCCGCAGCGCCTCCTCGACCGAGATCTCGTCGAACGGGTTCATCGACATCTTCACATTCGCAAGCTCGACGCCTGTGCCATCCGGCTTCACGCGGATCTTCACGTTGTAATCAACCACCCGCTTCACGGGGACGAGAATTTTCATGGGGTCCTTCCTTCAACTCTTTCGCCAAGAAAATGCGCGTTTCGGCGCTGCTCCGATTGTCGAATGGCGACATGGATACGCGTTTTTCCTCCAAACACAACGCTTCCATGGCGCAGATAGGCAAATTGATCCCGTGGATATATTACGCTTACGTTCACGTCAATATTGGAGTTATTGCTTGTCCCAAGGCAGGCGCGGGCGCAGCTGTTGACCGGGCGTCACGACCATCGTCGGGTTGGCGGCTGGCCGGTTTTTGACAGCCCTGGGCGTGACGACCTCCCGATCGAATAAAGGGACGCCGCGGCGACGCATCAGAAGGACCAACAGGCCTCCGGCGACGATGCCGCCGACATGGGCGCCCCAGGAGATGCTGCCGTCGGGTTCCAAGACCAGCATCACGAATTGCTGGCCGATCCAGAGAAGGAGGGGCACGAAGGCCGGCAAGGGCAGCGGGACGCGCATCAGCACCAGCACCCAGACCTTCACACGGGGATGCAAGACGACGTAGGCGGTGACCACGCCTGAGATCGCGCCCGAGGCGCCCACGAGCGGCGCTTCCGATGTCGGCCCCACAAGGCCATGGACAAGAGCGCCGGCGGCCGCGCAGAGCAGATAAAAAATAAGAAAGCGGAAGTGCCCCATCGCATCTTCGACATTGTCGCCAAAGACCCACAGGAAAACCATGTTCGGCGCAAGGTGCCAGAAGCCGGAATGCACGAAGGAATAGGTGATGTAGGTTAGCGGTTCCGGGATAAGGGCCAGCGCCGGCGCCAGCCTGGCGTGGTTAAACGCAACCGCGGGAATGTAGCCCAGGCCGACAATCGTTGCCTGCGACGCGGACTCGTTGGCGACCACCCCGGTGAATAGCCAAACCGCGAAATCCACCGCGATCAGCGCCATCGTCACCCATTGGACCTTGATATGCTTCAGCGTATTGGCATCGTGCAGCGGTATGAACATGAAGCCTGCCCCGGCGTTCGCGCCACATAGTCGGGAAGGAGCCTACCTGTTTTTTCCCGGAACCCAAAGCACATCCGCATGGCCGCGGTCATTGGCGTGGCGGGCCGCGACAAACAGGAAGTCCGAAACGCGGTTGACGTATTTCAACGCGGCATCGCTGACGACCTCGCCATCCGTGCGGGCAAGCTCGACCATCAGCCGCTCGGCGCGGCGCGCGATCGTGCGGGCGAGGTGAAGATGAGCGGCAGCCGAGTGACCGCCCGGCAGCACGAAAGATCTCAAAGGTTGCAGGTCAGCGTTCAATTCGTCGATGTCGTTCTCGATCCGCGAGACCTGGCTTTCAACGATACGCAGCGGCTCGTGTGCGGGCGGTTTGCCATCGTCCGGCGTTGCAAGATCGGCGCCGAGATCGAAGAGATCGTTCTGGATCAGTGTCAGCATTCGGTCCAGGACCGGCATGCCCTGCATGTGAAGCCGCGCGACGCCGATCGCGGAGTTGGCTTCATCGATGGTGCCGTAGGCTTCGACACGCAGATCGTATTTCAGCCGACGCGGCCCGGAAACCAGGGCCGTCGTGCCGTCGTCGCCGGTCTTCGTGTAGATCTTGTTGAGCCTTACCATGTCTACCCCCTTCTTTTTCTCCGCCTTAGCTAGGGCGGCCGCCGCCGGTCAGCCAGAGTGTCAGCATGATGAGGAGCACTGCGATCGCCTGCAGGAGCACGCGCAGCTGCATCAGCTTGTTGGAAAGGTTCGGATTGCCGCCCTTCATCATGTTGAAAAGACCGCGAATCAGTACGATGGCGACAATGCCCATGACAATAATCGCGAGAATATAGGTGACCGTGGACATGCTGGCTTTGGCTTTCCTGATTAGTCCACCCAGCGCATCAGGCGATAGAAAAGGTCTGCAGGCAGCAGCCTTTTCAACACCATGCCCTGCTTTGCCGGCGTGGTTACGGGGTAATGTGGTTTCGGATTGTTCGAGTTCAATGCGTGCTTCAGTACGGTATAAACGGCTTCCGGACCAAGCTTATGTCGATTGGGGCGCCCCGAGCCGTCAAGACGCGCAAGCTGGCGGCGGTAATCTGCCGCATGGACCGAGTTCCTGACGTCTATGTGCTCGTGGATTTTTACGAGCGCATTTGCCGTAAAGCGAGACGCAATCGGGCCCGGCTCGATCAGGCTCACGTGAATGCCACTACCCTGCAGTTCCATGCGAAGACTGATGCTGAGGCCTTCGAGAGCGAATTTGGAGGCGGTATAGGCGCCGCGGAAGCGGTACGGCACGACACCGAGAATCGACGAGCACTGGACGATCCGCCCCTGATCACGCTTGCGCATTAGCGGCACGACCTGACGTGTCAACTCGTGCCAGCCGAAGACGTTCGTTTCGAATTGGGCGCGCAGAGCCTCGGTCGGCAGGTCCTCGACGGCGCCGGGCTGCCCGTAGGCCCCGTTGTTGAACAGCGCGTCGATGCGTCCGCCCGTCAGCTCGCTGACGTCGCGCACGAGATCCGAGATCGTATCGGGCCGCGTATAGTCCATGCGGAGGGCCTCGATGCCGTCGGCTTGGAGGGCGGCCAGATCATCGAACTTGCGCACGGTGGCGAAGACCCGCCAGCCATCGGCCTTCAGCGCGCGGGCGCAGTACGCGCCGATCCCGGAAGAGCATCCGGTCACGATGATGGTGCGCTGATCCGACATGGAATGATTCCTGTACAAAATAGGAGTGGTTTCCCATATTCGAACGGGCGACACAACGATCAAAGCCGGGAGACGGAATGCCGAAGATAATGCGCATCTTCTATGATGTGGTCTACGACGCTATCTGCCACCTTATAGAGGATGACGGCTTCGCGATGGCGAGCCATGTCGCGTTGTCGACGCTTCTCGCCGTTTTTCCATTTCTAATCTTTGGGACGACACTGGCGACCTTCCTGGGCGCTGACCAGTTCTCGGACAGGGCGATACATCTCATCTTCGACACCTGGCCCGAGGCGATCGCCAAGCCGCTTGTCGATCAGGTAATCCAGGTTCTGACGATACCGCGCGGCGGCCTGCTGACCGTGTCCGTGCTGGCGGCGGCCTACTTCGCTTCGAACGGAGTCGAGGCGCTGCGCATCTCGCTCAATCGCGCTTATCGTGTCCAGGAAACGCGGCCGTGGTATCTCACCCGCCTGGCAAGCCTTGGTTTTGTCATGATCGCCGTGGTCATTTTCGCCGCCGTCAGCGTCCTGCTGGTGGCGGTGCCGATTGCCCTGAACTACGCGCGCTATTGGTTTCCGCTGTTTGCCGACACGCTCGAGGTTGTTTTCAGCTGGCGCGTCTACGGCACGCTGTTCATGCTGACTATCGGCCTTTTCGTCGTTCACCTATGGCTGCCGGCGGGCCGGCGCCGGGTATTCGACGTGGCGCCAGGCGTGTTGGTAACGCTGCTGCTCTGGCTCGTGGGAGCCCTGATCTTCGCGTACTACCTCGCGACGTTCGCCAATTATACGGCGACCTATGCCGGCCTGGCATCGGTGATGATCGTGCTGATCTTTCTTTATATGGTCGGCGTCATCTTCATTGTCGGCGCCGAGATCAATGCCGCCCTCCTGAAGTTCCGCGTGCGTGCGATCTTCAAGAACAATTTCCTGGGCAGAGGTCAGGCCAAGGCGTCAAAGCCCGACAAGGTGACGGATATCGGCCGGTGACAGGCCGCGGTCGCGAAGTTCGGAAAGCCCCGTGTCGCTTCGGCTCTTCGAAAGCTTGCGTCCGTCCTCATCGGTGATCAGGCGATGGTGATGGTAGACAGGCGCCGGCAGGCCGAGCAGCGTCTGCAGCAATCTATGCACCGAGGTTGAGTGAAAGAGATCGAGCCCACGGACCACATGGGTGATCCCCTGCAGCGCGTCATCGAGGACGACCGAGACATGGTAGCTCGACGGCGCATCCGACCGCGACAGGACAACGTCTCCCCACGCGCCTGGATTTGCGGCGATGGTGCCACGGTCGCCGTATCCTGTTTCCTCCCAGAAAAGAGCCTCGCCGGCAGCCTCCAAAGCCTTGCTCATGTCGAGCCGCCAGGCGTGTTTCACGCCTGATGCGAGAAGCTGCCGTCGGTCGAAATCGGCGCGTTGACGATCGTCGGGGGGATAGAGCGGCGAGCCGTCGGGGTCTCGCGGCCAGGGGGTGCCATTGGCTTCGGCGGCGGCAACGCGCGTCTTGATCTCTCCCCGCGTCATGAAGGCGGGATAGGCGAGGCCGAGGTCGACCAGCCGGTCAAGCGCCGACTGGTATTCGGCGAAATGCTCCGACTGCCGCCGCACGGGTCGTTCCCAGTCTATGGCGAGCCATTCGAGGTCGGCGTAAATGCCGGCCTCGAATTCGGGTGTGCAGCGGGTCAGGTCGATGTCTTCTATACGCAGCAGAAAGCGTGCGCCTGCGGACGCCGCCATGTCTCTGTTCAGAAAGGCAGAAAGTGCATGGCCAAGATGCAGCGGGCCATTGGGGCTTGGCGCAAAACGAAAGACAGGCTTTTGACGGGGAATCGCGGTCATGCTTTCTTCTGCCACGGATTCGATGGGATCGCGAGGAAGCGTGTTGATCATTCGCAGCGACGATGACGTGAGAGAAGGGCTGGAGAAGCTGCTTCACCTGGATCCGAGACTTGCTGCCATTGCGGCCGAGACTGGCCCGCTTCCTTTGCGGCTGCGCGAACCGGGATTCGAGGGGCTCGCGCACATTATTGTCTCGCAAATGGTGTCGAGAGCCAGCGCCGAAGCGATCTGGAAACGGATGCGGCCGAGCGAAGGCGTGCTGACGGCTGATAATTATGTGCTTCTCCATCCGGAGGCCTGGCGGGAGTTCGGTCTTTCGCGCGCCAAGGCCGAAACGCTGTCGCGCATTGCCGTGGCGGTTGCCTCGGGCCGTCTCGACCTTGCAGCGCTTTCTGCGCTGCCGCCCGACCAGGCGCTGGCCAAGCTTACGGCTCTCAAAGGCGTCGGTCCCTGGACCGCCGAGGTCTATCTGATGTTCTGCGGCGGCCATGCGGACGTTTTTCCGTCCGGCGACGTCGCCCTGCAGAACGCCGTGGCTGCGGCATTCGATCTCGGCGCTCGCCCAGCTGCTCGCGAGCTGGCGTTCATGGCGGGTGGATGGTCACCGTGGCGATCGATCGCGGCGAGGCTATTCTGGGCCTATTACGCCGTCAAGCTCGGTCGCGGTATGCTGCCGGTCGACTGAGTGACCGTGCAGTAAATACAAGGATTGATGCCTGAATTTATTAGACTTCACAATGCCGTCACAACCGGCCTAATATAAGAGGGCAGATGCCGAATCGATCAGGAGAGTCCCTTGACGATTGCAGTCTCCCCCCAGGCCCTGCCAGCGCTCGTCCTGAACGCTGACTACAGGCCCCTGAGTTATTACCCCTTGTCGCTTTGGTCCTGGCAGGACGCGATCAAGGCGGTATTTCTCGACCGTGTGAATATCATTGCAGAATATGAGCATTCGGTATCTTCGCCGAGTTTTTCGATGCGGCTTCCGAGCGTCGTCTGCCTCAAGACCTATGTCCAGCCTTCCCGCAACCCGGCCTTTACGCGCTTCAACGTGTTCCTGCGCGACAAGTTCGAATGCCAGTATTGCGGCGAGCACGATGACCTGACCTTCGACCACGTCATCCCGCGTGCCCATGGCGGCGAAACGACATGGCAAAATGTCGTTGCTGCCTGCTCCCCCTGCAATCTGAGAAAAGGCAGCAAGCTGCCGAAGCAGGCAGGCATGTTCCCGAATCAGAAGCCGTACCAGCCGACGGTGCAAGACCTGCACAATAACGGCAGGCTTTTCCCGCCGAACTACCTGCACGACAGCTGGCTCGACTACCTCTACTGGGATAGCGAACTGCAGCCCTGATCAGTCTCTACTCAGACAGGCTCAGGCCGTCTTACGGACGCCGACGAAGGCGAAAGCCGCCAGGACAAGGCTTGTGATCACGTTCCAGCCTGCGAAGGAGAGGCCGAGGACGCGCAACGCGGCGTCTGTGCAGGAGGGGCCCTTGATGCTGTTCAGCTCGCCCAGCAGGTCGCCGGCATTCTGCGTCATGCTGCCTGCCGTCGTGGAGCAGGTCGCCGGTCCTTCCCAGAACTGCCACTCGACACCGGAGTGATAAACGCCCATGCCGGCGCCGACAATCATAAGCATGCCGGCGGCAAGCAGGAATGCCCGGCCGATCCAGCTCGGAAGGCCGACTGCGGAGGCAACCGCGCCGAGGATCGCGACCGGAATGCCGTAATAGTAGGGCTGGCGCTGCAGCAGGCAGAGCGCGCAGGGGATGTAGCCGCCGATATATTGAAAACCAAGCGCAGTTCCGACGACGACCGCCATGCCTAGTGCGAGCACCAGCGAGTAGCCGACGACCGGGCGAGCAAGGGAAAACGAGGCAGGCATGAACGGACTCCGCGCGAATAGCTCAGTGGGCAAGTAGTTTATAGGCAATCCCGAGGGCGATGGCGACGGCGGCAACAATGCCTGTAACCTGCGCAAGGCGCTTCTCGATGAAGTGGCGGATCGGCTCGCCATAGCGGCGCAGCAGCCAGGCGAGGAAGAAGAAGCGGGCACCGCGTGCGATGATCGCGGAAATAACGAAGAAGCCGAGGTTCATGTGAATGACGCCGGCAAGGATCGTCACGACCTTGATCGGCGGCAGATGCGCCAGGCCGGAGGTGACGAGCAGCAACAGCAGGATTTCCCACTCATCGTGGATATAGAGCCTGAGCTGCTCGAAGGCGCCAAGCTTTCCGTAGAATTCCAGAACCGGGCGAGCGATCGCATCATAGGCATAGTAGCCGAGCGCCCAGCCGGCGATGCCGCCCAGGACGGATGCAACGGTTGCGACCAGCGCGTAGCGATAGGCGCGTTCCGGCTTTGCGAGCCCCATCGGCAGGTAGAGAACGTCGGCAGGAACCAGAAAGACAGAACTTTCGACGAAGGCTATAACGGCGAGCCAGACTTCGGCCGATTTCCGGCCCGCGAGTGACATGGTCCAGTCGTAGAGTCTGCGGAGCATTCCGATCCTTTCGCTTCGAGCGCATGAGCTTTATGGGGCGTCTGCGCCGCTGTAAATGCTTGCTGTGTCGTTCGTAGGGTGACGTGCCAAAAATCTTCGTGATCAAACGGCGGCGATGAGCTCAGGAGTCGACGCTGGAGGGCTGATCTGTCTTCTGCCGCATGACGTTCATTTCGGTTCGTTCGCGCGCCATTTCGCTGACGGCCTGACGCAGAACGGGATGCTTTGCCGTGAACATGTTGAAATCACGTCTTTCGAGCACAAAGAACTGGCAGAAATCCACGGCAACGACGTCCGCGGTGCGTCGTCCGCCGCTGAGCAGCGCCATCTCGCCGAAGAACGCGCCCGGCTCCAGCCGGATCGGCTCGCCCGGTAGCTGTACTTCCACTGCGCCCGATGACAGGAAATACATGCCATCGCCTCGGTCGCCCTTGCGCACCACGCGTTCGCCCGGCAAGGCCGATTTCGGCCGAAAGAGGAGCAGCAACTCCTCCTGCGAATCTTCATCGACCTTGGCAAACAGCGGGAAGGTTTCGATAAGTTCTTCCATCTCGAGCTGATGCTTGTGCTCGCGGGCCTCGTTGATCGCTCGGATTTTTTCAAGCTCGCGGCCGAGTGCCTCGTGCCGGCGGCGACCGAAGCGATTGCTGAGCACCGGCCATCTGGTGTGCACATGGGTATGCAGCGCTTCGGCACCCAAGCAGACGAGCGGATTGAGCGTGATCGAAATGATGGCGGATGCGAGGATGATGTCCTGCCCGTCACTTGGCAGCAGCCCGAGAGAAACGCCGAGGCTGGCGAGAATGAACGAGAATTCGCCGATCTGCGCCAGTCCGCCTGACACGGTCAGTGCCATGCCGATCGGATAGCGAAGCATGACGACGATGAGGAAGGAGACGATGGTCTTGCCGACGACAATCAGCGCCAGCGCGCTGATGACAGCCATCGGCTGCCGCACCAGGATCGACGGATCGAACAGCATGCCGACCGAGACGAAGAACAGCACCGAAAAGGCGTTCTGAAGCGGCAGCGAATCGGCTGCGGCCCGATGGCTGAGGTTGGACTCGCTCATCACCACGCCTGCGAAGAAGGCGCCGAGCGCAAACGAAACGCCGAAGACTTTCGCCGAGCCGAACGCGATGCCAAGCGCTATTGCGAGGACCGTCAGGGTGAAAAGTTCGCGCGAACCGGTTCTCGCCACGAGCGTCAGGAGCCAAGGGACGATCTTCGGCCCTAGAAAGATTGCCATGACCGCAAAGGCACCAACCTTCACCAGCGTCAGCGCTATCGTCAGCGGAAGCGGCAGCCCGGCGTTGTGTGCAAGGCCGCCCGCGGTCGCATGACCACCGAGCAATTCGGCGACGGCAGGCAGAAGCACCAGTGCCAGGACCGTGGCAAGGTCTTCGACGATCAGCCAGCCGACGGCGACGCGGCCGCTGGCGGAGTTGAGCAGGTTCCGCTCCTCCAGGGCTTTCAACAGCACAACCGTACTTGCTACTGACAGGCTGAGTCCAAGGACGATTCCCGCCCCAAGGTTCCAGCCCCACCAGCTGGCGAGCCCGATACCGAGCAGGGTAACGACGACGATCCGCGCGATTGCGCCCGGCACGGCAATCCCGCGCACGGCAAGCAGGTCGGCGGTCGAAAAATGCAAGCCAACGCCGAACATCAACAGGATGACGCCCATCTCCGCCAACTGGCTGGCAAGCTCGGCATTAGCGACGAAGCCGGGCGTCAAAGGGCCCATCACGATGCCTGCAAACAAGTATCCGACAAGCGGCGGCAGACGCACTCGATCGGCGAGATAGCCGAGTATCGCCGCGCAGACGAAACTCACGGCAACTGTTGCAATAAGCGATACTTCCTGATGCACGCGTGCGCTTTCCCTCTTGGCGGGCGCAGTGTGGCCGAAACGCCGAAGAAATTAAACAGTTGATTTGCCGCGTCGGGCCAATTGCTGGGTAGAGCCCGATTGAGGCAGCAATGTTGCAAACGACGAGATGAGAAAGCGTTGCCCTGCGGCAACACCCAGCTTCTGAACGATGCTGGAGAACCCCTGAAATTGCAGGTGAAGCGCTATACTCTCCATTAGAGTAGTTGCATATCTTCGTCCTGAATACTCGTTTAGACCGGGCGCATACGGGGCAGAAGTTGACTGATACTGTTGATAGTTCATACCTTTCCACCCGGCGTGCCACGCGTCTAAGCACACTCCTGCCCGTGCTCCTGCTCGCCACATACTTTAGCGCCAGCTTCGTTCTTCGACTCTTGCGTGGCGGCGATCTGGCGTCCGACGAGGCAGAGCAGATCAGGCTCTCGCATGCCTTGCAACTGGGCTACGGCGACCAGCCGCCGCTCTACGACTGGCTATTCTACTATTTCGCCAAGATCTTCGGCGCCTCTGTCGACACGCTGGCTTTCGTAAAGAACGGGACGCTGCTGCTGAGTTGCATCTTTCTCTGTCTCGCGGCCCGCAAGGTGATGGGCAAGCGCGAAACTGCATGGATCGCCCCCATCGGCTTCCTGAGCCTGCCTGTGGTCTTTCTGCTCTCGCAGCGGGATCTAACTCACAGCGTCGGCGCCTTCGCTGTCGTCGCGTTCTTTCTCTACGTACTGGCATTGATGGCGGAACGACCGTCGACCG
This sequence comes from Rhizobium sp. 10N414, assembly GCF_056394785.1. Classification (NCBI taxonomy): domain Bacteria; kingdom Pseudomonadati; phylum Pseudomonadota; class Alphaproteobacteria; order Hyphomicrobiales; family Rhizobiaceae; genus Rhizobium; species Rhizobium sp. 10N414. The sequence goes on from NZ_JBFTIN010000047.1 coordinate 10,489, forward strand.
GCAATTATGCACTTCTCGGCGCAGCAGCCGGGTTGGGATTCCTTGCCAAGTACAACTTTGCGATCGTCCCGGTCGCGACGGTTGCAGCGCTCCTTCTCGAACCTGGCCTGCGGCGATTGGTCTTCAACTGGCGGCTGGCGGTGACCATCGCGGTTGGTCTCATCGTCGCGGCCCCGCATGTTTATTGGATCGTGACCCATCTGGATTTGGCGACCGGCGACACGCTGAAAAATTTGCGGGCAGCCGCTAGCGCCGGGATGCCCGAGCAAGTGGTTGCGGCCTGGGAGCTGTTGGGAGCGATCGTCAAATGTTCGGCGTTGACGCTCGCTATCCTCGCCATTGTCTATCGTGGCCATATCCGGACGATCCTTGGCACCAGCAGCGAATGGACGAGGGTCATCGGCCGGATGCTCGTCATCAGCATGTTTCTGGTCTACGGGATCATGCTCGCCGTCGATGCGACGATCATGCGTCCGAAGTGGATCTCGATCTTCTTCGTGGCGTTCCCGCTTTATCTGGCATTCAAGGTCGAGGCCTCAGGTGTCCAGGTCCCCGGCGCAATCGGGAAGCTTGTCGCGCTTGTGGGGGCGGTGATCTTTATCTCCTTGGGCGTCGTTTTCGTTGGGAGCTTCCACTAAAGCATGTCATGCGATGCCGCTCGTCTTGCCGAGACGCGGGCGGAGCGGATCGAGCGCTGATCTTGCGTGGCATCTGCCAGTGGCTGCCGCATGCCGGGGTGTGGCAAGCGCGCGAAATTATGACCCTTCGAAATTATCAGACATAGCAATAGCTTACGGGATCGTTATGTCCTTCTCCGCGATGTCTGTCGCGGGCCCGAATTCATCGGCTAAAGCGCGCCTCACAGCCCCTACATTGGACGAGAGGCTCCAGTCCCTGGACGAGCACGTTTCGTACTAAGCCTTTCTACCGACTTAGCGAGAAAAGGTGGAAGGCGTATTATCGATTGTCCAACGCTGTTCGTAGCAAGGAGCGTCAGGATGCCTTATTTCCAAGATCCGAATCTGCCACGCAATACCGCGCGCCGACGGTTTCTGGGAGTGGCGGCCGCTGCCGGCGCTCGCGTTGCAAGCGTGGCAGCCCTTGCAATGGCAGCGTCGTCTTTGCCGGTGAGAGCCGAGGGCCTGCATTTGGGATGGGGTAACGGGAACGGGAACTCCGGCGGGAATGGCAAGTCGGGGGGTGCACAGTGCTTTCTGCGTGGGACGTCAATCCTTACGGATTGCGGCGAAAAGCGTGTCGAGGACCTGCAGACGGGGGATCGCGTTGTTCTTCTGGAAGGAGAAACCAGCCCTATCAAGTGGGTCGGTCGGCAGGTATTTACGAAGCGAGGCGCGTGCTGGCAGGAAGGCGTCGTACCGATTCGAGTGGCACGTGATGCACTGGGCGATGGCACGCCACATTCCGATCTCTACCTGTCACCCGGCCATGCTCTGTTCCTGAATGGCGTACTTATCCGGGTGAAGGATCTCGTAAACGGCACAACAATCGCGCCGATCGCACCGCGCGACGATATGACGATTGAGTATTACGCCGTCCTGCTCGCGACACACCAAGTAATCCTTGCTGAAGGCGCTGCGGCAGAAACCTTCCACCCCTCTGACAGCAATCGCGATAATTTCGGAAATTTCGCGGAATACGAACGCCTGTATGCTGGTGAGCTACGCGAGCCGATGACACCCTATGCGACGGTTCTGGGCGAGGAAGGCGGATGGCAACATCTGAAAGCCCTTCTTCTCCTCGGCGCCTCGCCTCTGGTGCCAATGCGTGATCCGTTCGAGGATGCCTGCGGGAAGATCAATGCGCAAGCCAAAGGGCTGTCCGCCTTGTGAGACTGATTTCGAGGTTTTGCGTGCTTGAGACAAAACACCAAAAATATGAAGTCAAATCACTGGCGTATTGTCGGGATGGTGCCCCATGCCGGGGTCGAACCAGCACTTCTTTCGAAACTCGATTTTGAGTCGAGCGCGTCTACCAATTCCGCCAATGGGGCAACGGATACCGACGAGGCGGCTGTCTAGCATGCGTTCGCCCGCGCGCGCAAGACGGCGGGCGAAGTTCTCGGCTTGATTTGTTGGAGTTTCCGGCTCGCGACGTTCGGCCGGAAACGGTATCAATGCGCGACGGCGGCGGCGGGTTGATGGAGGGCGGACTTCTTCAGCGTGATCGCGAGGACGGAAGCGAGAAGGCAGAAGGCGCCGGCAATGAAGAAGGCGGGCAGATAGCTCTGCAGTTCAGTGCGCGACCAGCCGGCGCCGTAGGCGGCGGTCGCTGCTCCCAGCTGATGGCCTGTGAAAACCCAGCCGAAGACGAGGCCCGCCTTTTCGCGACCGAAACGGTCGGCGGCGAGCTTGACGGTCGGCGGCACGGTGGCGATCCAGTCGAGGCCATAGAAGATCGCGAAGATCGACAGTCCGTAGAAGCTGAAATTGCTGAAGGGCAGGAACAGCAGCGACAGGCCACGCAGACCGTAATACCAGAAGAGCAGCCAGCGATTGTCGAAGCGGTCCGACAGCCAGCCGGAGCCGATCGTGCCGAAGAAATCGAAAATGCCCATCACGGCAAGAACGCTGGCGGCAGCCACCGGCATGATACCGAAGTCACCGCAGAGCGTGACGAAATGCGTCTGGATCAGGCCGTTGGTGCTGAGACCGCAGATGAAGAAGGTGGCGAACAGGATCCAGAAGGTCGAGGTACCGGAGATTTCCTTGAGAACCGTGACCGGCGTTGCCAGCATCGCCAGCAGCCCGGATTCGGTTGGCGGCGGTGGCGTGATATGTGCCTCGCCGAAGGCGGGCAGGTTGAGGTCGGAAGGGCGGTCGCGCATGAAGGCCAGTACGATGAGTGCGGCGAACATGATCATGCCGCAGACCAGAAAGACTGTTGCGCGCCAACCGTAGCGTTCCGTCAACTCCGCCATCAGTGGCAGGAAGACCAGCTGTCCCGTCGCAGAACTCGCCGACAGCATGCCTACCACGAGGCCGCGATGCTTGGTGAACCAGCGGGCGGATACGGTTGCGGCGAGCACCATTGCGGTCAGCCCGGTGCCGAAGCCGACGACGATTCCCCAGAGCAGGAGCAACTGCCAGAGTTCGCTCATGAAGAGCGAGCCGACGAAGCCGCCGCCGATCAGGACCATGGCGAAGACGATAACCTTGCGGATGCCGAAATAGTTCATGAAAGCGGCCGAGAACGGTCCCATAAGCCCGAACAGAATCAGCCGGACGGCGAGCGCGGAAGATATCTGCGAAGTTTCCCAACCGAACTCGTCCTGGAGCGGCTTGATGAGGACGCCGGGGGCGCCCATTGCGCCAGCGGTCACCAGCATGGTCAGGAAGGTTGCTGCAACGACCACCCATCCATAGTGGATGTTGCGTCGCGCCAGAGATGAAGCAAGTGCAGTCGATACCATGTGGCCGTTCCGTTTTGAGGTTGCCGGAGACTATCGGAAGCTTTTAGATGATGGTCATCATAATTGTTGCGTATTGATGATGGACGTCATATAAATTGTCAAGCTGCCAATTGCGGAGAACCGAATGCGGGTCAGCCGAGAAAAATTTGCCGAGAATCGCGAGAAGATCCTGACGGTTGCCGGGGTGCTGTTTCGCGAAAAGGGTTTCGACGGCATAGGCGTCGCCGAGATCATGAAGGCTGCCGGGATGACGCATGGCGGGTTCTACGGCCATTTCGAATCCAAGGAAGAGCTGGCGCTGGAAGTGAGCCGCGCATTGATCGAGAAGGTGAAGATTCGCTGGAACGAGATCATCGCGTCGGCGCCGGAGCGGCCGTTCGATGCGCTGCTCAATCACTATCTGTCGCGCTGCAGCGTCGACGACCCAGGCGGCAGCTGCGTTTTCGCTTCGCTTGCCCAGGAAGTCAGTCGCAGTCACGGTGCGATGCGCGAGACATTCAACGATGGGCTTTCGATGCTCGTTGATATTCTGTCCGAGATTGTGTCCGGTAAAACGCCAGACGAACGGCGCGAGAAGGGCTTTACGACACTTGCAGCGATGATGGGTGCGGTGATCCTGGCGCGAGCCGTCGAGAGCCGTGAACTCTCCGACAGCTTTCTCTATGCGACTCGCGATGCACTTTCCCTTGAGAACAGGACCGAGGGCTAGCCGCGGCGTGCGATCAGGCCGCCGATCTCCACCACCTCCAGGAAGCTGCCCTCGGGCGAAAGCTTGAGGAGGGTGGCGCGAAGCTCGGCCTCGAAGGCTGCCGTCTTTGCGCCAAGCGCCTGTGGCGATGTCACCGAGGTCGAGAAGGCGCGGCCAACGATATCGTCGAGGCAGAGCTTGCGCTCCCTCACAACGGAGATCCGCTCCAGATCACCGAAGGGCGAGCGAAGGAGGATGCTTTCATGCTCAATCCAATCCGGGCTTTTCCGCCGTTCGCGATTGGCATTGCGCTCCGGTGCGAAGCTCTCGGCGATCTCGTTGACGGCCTGCCGCCAGTCGGGCGTCGAGGAGATGTGGCGATCGCCGAACAGCACCACGCAACCGTCAGTCACGGTGATTTCATCGAGAGCCTTCAGCGTCTCCAGGCGGTCCATCCAGTGAAACGAACGCCCCATGACCGTCATGTTGAGCGGCGCAAAGCGCGGGCCGAGATCGTATGAAGAGCCCTTGATGAAGGTGACGTTGACACCGACGGCGGCTGCATCCGTCCGCGCCGCCTCCAGCATTTCCGGTTCCGGATCGAGGCCAGTGACCGTTGCTCCGGCCAGCCGCGCGAAGGCAATGCCGAGCTGACCGGGGCCGCAACCAAGGTCAAGCACACGCTCGCCGGCCACGAGGCCGGCGCGCTTGGCAACCTGCCCGATGAGTTGATCGGGATAGGGAACGCGATAGCGCGTGTAGTAGGCGGCCGTGGATTGAAAGCGGCGCGCTTCGAAGGGGATCGTCGTCATGGCAATATCCTTGAACGGAAGTGGCCGCGGTCGCCGGCTCAACGTCCGCGACCGGCAACACTCCAAACTGTCGCGTTATTTGAAACCTTCGACCCTGTGGGGAACATAGGGTTCCTCGAGCGCGGCGACGTCCTCTGGGGCCAGCTTTACGGACAGTGCGGCGACGGCGTCGGCCAAGTGCTTGGCTTTCGACGCACCGATGATCGGCGCCGTGACGGCGCTTTTCTGCAGGATCCAGGCGGTCGCAATCTGGGCACGGGAGACACCATGTTTTTCGGCCAGCTTTCCGACAACGCCGATGATGGTACGATCGGCGTCTTCCGCCTGCTTGTAGAGCGTCTTGCCGAATTCGTCCGTCTCGCTGCGGGTCGTCTTCTCATCCCAGTCGCGCGTCAGCCGACCGCGGGCGAGCGGGCTCCAGGGAATGACGGCGATCTTCTGATCCTGGCAGAAGGGCAGCATTTCGCGCTCTTCCTCCCGGTAGAGCAGGTTCAGATGATCTTGCATGCTGACGAATGGCGTCCAGCCATTGGCGCGCGAGGTATAGAGCATCTTGGCGAATTGCCAGGCATACATGGAGGAGGCGCCGATATAGCGCGCCTTGCCTGCCTTCACGACATCATGCAGGGCTTCCAGCGTTTCTTCGATCGGCGTCGTATAATCGAACCGGTGGATCTGATAGAGGTCGACATAGTCGGTGCCAAGGCGACGCAGGCTGTTGTCGATCTCGTCGAAGATCGCCTTGCGCGACAGGCCGGCGCCGTTCGGCCCCGGACGCATGCGGTTAAAGACCTTGGTCGCGAGCACGATCTCGTCCCGCTTTGAAAAGTCCTGGATCGCGCGCCCGACGATCTCCTCCGAGGAGCCGTCCGAATAGGTGTTGGCGGTGTCGAGGAAGTTGATGCCGAGATCGAGCGCCTGTCTGATCAATGCCCGGCTGTCTTCTTCGCCGAGTGTCCAACTGTGGTTGCCACGGCCAGGTTCGCCGAAGGTCATGCAACCCAGGCAGATCTTCGACACTTCCAAGCCAGTGCCGCCAAATTTGACGTAATCCATGAAATTGCTCCAAACGAGTCGCTACCCAGCGCCCTTTGATCTAGCGCGGCAAGCTTGAAAGTGTCTGCTCCTCACACAAAAGTTTTGTGACCATCGAGAAGCCATCGCAAGGTCTCGCGCTTGCGTGTTCCGGGCTCTCGGTGTTAGCTGCTGCAGCATTTGACTGGATTTTCGCCGATGAGACTACCGCAGCGCGATCGCTACGAAGACCTTTACCGTGATTTCGCCTGGGAAATACCGGAGGATTTCAATATCGGCCGCGCGGTGAGCGACGAATGGGCGGCGCGGACGCCTGATCGCGTTTGCCTTGAGCACTTCAGCCCTGACGGCAATCATCTCTCCATGACCTACCGCGAGCTGGCCGACCGGTCGGCGTCGCTCGCCAATGCGCTGGTGTCTTTGGGGGTAACGAAAGGTGATCGGGTCGCCCTGCTCCTGCCGCAGTCGTTCGAGACCGTTATCGCCCATGTTGCGATCTACAAGATCGGCGCGATCGCACTGCCGTTGGCCTTGCTCTTCGGCGTCGAGGCGCTGGAATACCGGCTGCGGACCGCGGGCGCTTTCGTCGTCATCACCAACACATTCGGGCTCGACCGCATCAGCCATATCCGCGAGCGACTACCTGACCTTTCCGAAGTGATCTGCGTCGACGGCGATCGACAGGGCGTGCGATACTTTTCAGCGCTGGTCGAAAGCCATCCCCCGGTGTTCGAGGTCGCGAAAACCGCGCCCCACGATCCGGCGCTGATGATCTTCACGTCGGGAACGACCGGTCCGCCGAAGGGCGCGCTTCACGGTCATCAGGTGCTGGCGGGGCACATACCGGGCATGCAGTTTGCCCATGAGGGATTTCCGCAGGCCGGAGACAAGGTCTGGACACCTTCGGACTGGGCCTGGGCTGGCGGTTTGCTGAATGCGCTGCTGCCCAGCCTGTTGCTCGGTGTTCCCGTCGTCTCCTCGCCGGCGCAGAAATTCGATGCCGACATGGCTTATCGCATCATGGCCGAAATGAAGGTGCGCAACGGTTTCATTCCGCCGACGGCCTTGCGGCTACTGAAATCGGTGCCAGATCCACGTGCCAAATATGATCTCGTCTTGCGCACCATCGGCGCAGCGGGCGAGTCGCTCGGTGCCGAAACGCTGGAGTGGGTCAAGCGGACGCTCGGGATTACGGTCAACGAGTTCTACGGCCAGACGGAGTGCAATTTCGTGCTTTCGTCGAGCGCCGCGATCGGAATCAGTCGTCCCGGCGCAATCGGACGCCCGGTGCCCGGGCATCGTGTGGCCATCGTCAGCGAAGCCGGCGAGGAGCTTCCTGTTGGTGAAGCTGGGCAGATTGCCATCCGCCGCCCGGATCCCGTGATGTTTCTCGGCTATTGGGACGACGTCGGGGCGACCGAGCGGAAGTTTGTCGGCGATTGGCTTCTGACAGGCGATATCGGGCGCCAGGATGCGGACGGCTACGTCACCTTCTTCGGGCGGGATGACGATGTCATCACCTCCTCAGGCTATCGGATCGGGCCAGCCGAAATCGAGGACTGCCTCATCGGCCATCCCGCCGTGCAGCTGGCCGCAGCCATCGGCAAGCCCGATCCCGTTCGCACCGAGATCGTCAAGGCCTATGTCGTGCTGGCGCCAGGATTCGAGCCAAGCCAACAGCTGGCGTCCGAGATCAGCGAATGGGTGAAGTTGCGGCTTTCGATGCACGAGTATCCGCGCGAAGTGGAATTTGTCCCGGAACTGCCGCTGACCACGACAGGCAAGGTCATCCGGCGCCTGCTCAGGGAGCGGGCCGCTGCCGGCTGACGGCTTTGGCGTGACCTGACGTCACTGGGGAGACTTTCCACGCCGGGCGAGTGACATGATCTTCTGTCGCAGCATCTTCGCGACGTTGCGGGTGCTGCTGTACATATGGAGCTGGGCGGCCACCTGGCGCACGTCCCGGTCGCCGTTCTGGTTCAGCCCGATTACCATCGTGCCCATCTCCTCCCGCTCCTTCCAGAAGCGATTGATCATCGGGTGATCGGGGATGGCGCAGGAGTCGGAACGAACGATGTTGGCGTCGTCAAGGTGCCATTCGGTCACCTCGCCCATCAGCAACTTGCCTGGCGAATAGCGCGCATAGGCTTCGTCGTAGGCCGTCTTCCAGGTGTAGGCCTCGCCGCCCATCATCAAGACCACCATCGAGGCGATTGCCTTGCCGTTGAGGTCGATCGTGTGGACACGAACGGCATCGACGGCGGCGAGGTTGGAAACCGCCTCTCGGGCAAAGGCGGTGTGGTAGCGATCGGTCACCAGCGCACTGCGCTTCTTGCCCTTCCAGCCGCCGGCCTCGAGCGCAAGGAACTCTTCGAAACGCGCGTGGACTTCACGCGCCTGGCGGGCGACGTTATAAACCACCGTGCCCAAGTCCTCGAGCAGACGCCATTGCCGCCGCATCTCCTTCAGATGCGACGAAGAAATTGCGTCGCGCAGATAGACGGTTGCTTCCTCGTCGCTCTGCAGCATGGCGCGCTGATAGGGATTGGCGATGGTGATCGGCAGGTTGCGGCCGATGGCGACCGCCCTTGCCATGCGGGCAAAGAGCCCGTTCAGCCTGACATCCGGCAGCACGAGAATTGGGGGCAGGCGCAGGTCCCGATGGGTCAGGCCGTCATAGAGATTGTCCAGCGTTTCGCCTGCATCCTCGGTATCGACCAGCGGCGTGCCGAGCGGTGCAAAGCCGTTCGACCAGACCCGTACGATCGAGGGGCCGACGGCGAAGCCGGGTTTTTCGATGGAGAACGGCATCAGGAAGCGCATCCGGCTTCGCGTGTCGCTCAGATCCCGCAACAGGGCGAAGTTCACCTCTCTATCATCCAGCCGCGGCATGGCCGGGGCGAGGAAGCGACCGGTGAAGAAGACATTCGGCTCCATCGCTCGGTTGGAGAGGAAATCGAGCTCTTCCTGCAGTTCGTAGCCGAGCTTGCCGGAATAGAGGCAGAGTTCACGGCCCGGACGGCCGACTTCAACGCGCGCATCCGGCCGTGGCATGTCGAAATCGAGAGCCGCTAGCTCGTGAACCATGCGGTTCGTCGTGACATCGGTCGTTTCGGTAGCTGGAGGAATGCGCACCATTATATCAGGCTTCCATGTCTGTTTTGGCCGGAGGCGTGGCAAATGCGAAAAGCATAATTCCAAGCGCGCGCCGGACGGCAAAATGCAGGAGGATGGCTTCGACGCCCATGGCCGAGGCCGTGGCGATCGCCGCACCCTCGATACCCAGTCTTGGGATGAGGAGCAGGTTGAGGCTGATGTTCGCTGCCAGCGCTCCGGCATAGAGCAGAACGCAGACGTTCTGCTTGCCAGCCATCATCAGCAGCGTTTCCGCCGGTCCGACCAGGGCTTTGGCGAGGATGCCCGCCAGCAGGATTGCCATCACGATATAGCCAGCGGTGAAAGCGCCGCCAAAGAGCGAGAGCAGAAAATGGCCGGCGGCGACAACGGCCAGGCCGATGGCGAGCGCGGGCCAGAAGGTCCATCGCGCGGCGTCGATCGCAGCAGCCGCGAGCTGCTCGCGTGTCCCCTCGGCGATGAGGCTTGAAAAGCGCGGACCGGATGCCGCCTTCACGGAGAAATTGATGAAGTGGACCAGCGCCATCGTCTTGGCGGCGGCGAAATAGATCGCGACGTCGTGCGGTTCGAGGAAGATGCCGACCACGACCACATCAGAATTGGTCAACAGGAAGCTGACCCCCTCGATAAGGAAGATTGGGAAGGCGACACCAAGCCAACCGAGAAAGTCGACCTCGCGCGGACCCTCTTGGTAATGGCGGCGCAGTCGCAAGAGCGTTGCGACGTATTGGCCGACGGTGGTGACATAGGTCGCGATGAGTGCGGCCTGCATCGCCGTCATCGCGGTGCGCGGCGCGCCAAGCCCGATCGCAGTCAGCATGAAGAGAATGATGAGGACCGGCCGTACGATGTAGGCAGGACTCAACGCCATGACAGGCCAGTGATTGGCCCGCGACGTGCCTTCGAGAATATCACCGAGGGCGATCATCGGCATGGCGACCAGTCCGAGGAAGATCGGGATGACATAATAACCCTCGATCCTGTCGCGGAAGAGATGCAGGGCGATCATGCCGATGACAAGAGCGGCCGTGCCGGAGAGCAATCCGAAGATGCGGGCGGTGCCGGTCAGTCCGCGGATCTTCTCAAAAGAGCCGGCCGCCTTGTATTGCGGCAGGAACCGCACGACGGCGGTGTGGAAGCCCAGGCAGGAAAGATCGCCGAAGAGGACGATCAGCACCCAGACGAATACAAAAATTCCGTACTCATATTCGCCCATGAGGCGGGCCAATACGATTTGCGACAGAAAGGCGAGGGCGGCGCTGACGATGCGGATGGAAAAGGCGGTCAGCGCCATGCGCTGAGCTGTAGCCTTATCGCCGCGCGCAGTCAGAGCGGTCACAAACGAGCGCAGCAGGCGACTTCCCGCCGGGCGCAGACCCGCAGGCAGCATCTTTTCCGCCGTCTCAATGACCGCCATCACAAACACGCAAAACTCTTCAGGCAAATCGTCGTCGAAGTCTTGGCAGAACGGCGTTAAGAAACGGTTGTGACACCGTCATTCGTGCCAACGGCTGGAACGCCAGAAATCAGCTGCCTGCATGGCAAAGCGCACGTTCGATCAGTCGGTCGAGAACCTCGGCATAGCTGACGCCACTGGCGGCCATGGCCTTGGCATACATGCTAATATTGGTGAAGCCGGGTATGGTGTTGAGTTCGTTGACGACGAAGGACATGTCGGGCGTGAGAAAGAAATCGACCCTCGCCATTCCATCGCAGCCGAGCGCTTTGAAGGCATTGGTCGCTGTGCGGCGCAGTTCTTCCCCGATCTCCTTCGGCAGTTGCGCGGGAACTCTGAGCGCTGCGCCATTCTCGTCGATATACTTGGCCTCGTAGCTATAAAAGCCGTGGGTTTCGGCGGGCACTATCTCGCCGGGCAGTGATACGAAGAGCGAACCATCGGCGTGTTCGAGCACGCTGAATTCAATCTCGCGGCCGGTGATGAATTCCTCTGCCAGCAGCTTGCGGTCGTGCCTGAAGCCTTCGGCGAGGGCGGCGGCGTAGCTGTCGGCGTCGGCTACCTTACTGACGCCGACGGAAGAGCCCTGGCGCGCGGGCTTGATGAAAAGCGGAAGACCGAGTTTTTTTACAACATCAGCGAAGGGCGGCTCCGCGCCTTGTTCGATGCAGACGGCCTTCGCGACCGGTAGACCAGCCTCCTTCAACAGGCGCTTGGCGATATCCTTATCGATGGCCGTTGCCGAGCCGAGGATGCCACAGCCTGCGAGCGGCACGCGGGCGACGGCGGCCAGTCCCTGTACCGATCCGTCCTCGCCGTGCATGCCATGCAGGACGGGAAACAGGATGTTGATCGGCGGAACTTCGTATGGAGCTGCATTGGCGGGAATGGCTAGCAGGCGGCCCCGACCGCCGGGCAGCAGCGTCAATTCCGGAGCGTCGCCGACGGTTGCTGCGGTCGACAGTTCCGTCTGCCGTGCCATCAGCAACCACCGCCCTTCCTTCGTCACGTAGATGGGAAGAACGTCGTAGCGGTCACGATCGAGCGCATTGACGACATTGGTTGCCGACAGGATTGAGACATCGTGCTCGGGCGAACGCCCGCCGAAGAGGACAGCGACCCGCAGGCGCGAGGCTGTGGGCCGGTCAGTTTCCGTAGAACGCGTGTTCGGCATGATGATTTTCTGCTCGGATGGGTCTGTTGAGGTTGTCAGAGAATGATGGCCACGCCGCGATTGGCGAAGAAGCGGTCGAAGGTTGGGAGCGGCAGTACGACGTCTGCCTGGCTTTGAGCGTCATGGCCGGATGGATTGTGGAAACGGATCGTTCCGGGCGATGCCGCCGTTACCAGTACGAGATGGCCGCCGCGCGACGGCGGCTCGCGATCCGGCCACCGGATCTGGCTGTTGACAGAGGCGATGAAGAATGTGTTCCTGCGAAGCAAATCGGGAATATCAGTGGTCGGCAGATTGGTGATCGTTTCGGCCTTGAGGCCGAAGGCCCGCCCGACGAAGGTGACGAACGGCGCATAGATCAATCCCTTGATCGATTGATCCGCCTCGTTGACGACGTACCCGCCAAAAGCAGTGCAGGCCCGTGCCAGGTCGATGGTCCGGTGCATCTCGCCGCGTGCGGCAAGTGCCATCTTCAGGCATGCCATGCCGCAGATATTGACCGCCCAGCGGGCATATTCTTCGACCGTCTCGGCGCCAGACTGGTGCCAGAGCGGATCGCTCAATAATGCAGACGAGCCGCTTTCAAGCACAGGCAGCGTCATCGACGCCGTTTCCCACTGGCTGAAATAGGGAACCGCTCGGGCGCAAGCGTTCATCTCTTCCTCGGCAATCAAAACGAATATGGTCGCAAACTCGGCGAACAAAGCGACAGTTCTGTGGCTGAAGTGTGCGCTGATTATTAAATCAGGAGTTGTGAAGGGGCTGGGCGCGAGCGACAACTGGGCGGACAAAAAAAACCTCGCGACGTTTCCGTCGCGAGGGCCTTGTTTCTAGCTTACCGGCCGGCTCAAGCCTGTGCGAAGGCGCCGTGGCAATGCTTGAACTTCTTGCCGGAGCCACAGGGGCAAGGCTCGTTGCGGCCGACATGACCCCAGGTCGACGGGTCGGTCGGATTGCGGTTTTCCGGGGCGACAACCACTTCCGAGGCCAGGAACGCGGGCGCGAAATCGTCTTCGCCCGTATTCGGATCGAGGTGGTGCGCCTGCATGAACGGAGGTTCCGGCTCCGCCGGCGCCTGCTGCACGAGTTCGACGCGCATCAGCTGTGCGGTGACGGCTTCACGCAGGTTGTTCAGGAGCGAGGTGAAGAGCTCGAACGCTTCCGACTTGTATTCCTGCAGCGGATCGCGCTGTGCGTAGCCACGGAAGCCGATGACGGAGCGCAGGTGGTCGAGGTTGACGATATGCTCGCGCCACAGGTGGTCGAGCGTCTGCATGACGATCGAGCGCTCGACATAGTGCATGATGTCGTCGCCAAAGCGTTCGGCCTTTTCCGTGAAAGCCGCATTGGATGCTTCCGTCAGGCGGTCGCGAATGCTGTCCTCGCCGATACCTTCCTCCTTAACCCAGTCCTCAACCGGCAGATCGAGGTTGAGCAAGGCTGCTGTCCGCTCCTTCAGGCCAACGGCATCCCACTTCTCGGCATAGGCGCGCTCGGGGATGTGCTTCTCGACGAGATCGTCGATGACCTCGCGGCGCATGTCGGAGACGGTCTCGGAAATATTGGCCGCTTCCATCAACTCGAGGCGCTGTTCGAAGATCACCTTGCGCTGATCGTTCAGAACGTCGTCGTATTTCAGGAGGTTTTTGCGGATGTCGAAGTTGCGGGCTTCGACCTTCTTCTGCGCGCGCTCCAGAGCCTTGTTGATCCAGGGATGAACGATGGCTTCGCCCTCCTTGAGACCGAGCTTCTGCAGCATGCTATCCATGCGGTCGGAACCGAAGATGCGCATCAGGTCGTCCTGAAGCGACAGGTAGAACTTGGAACGGCCAGGGTCGCCCTGACGGCCGGAACGGCCGCGCAGCTGGTTGTCGATGCGGCGGCTCTCGTGGCGCTCGGTCGCGATGACATAAAGGCCACCGGCGGCAAGTGCCTGCTCCTTGAGCTGCTTGATCTCTTCGCGGATCCCTTCGATCTTTGCGTCGCGCTCGGGGCCGGGCTCGATCTCGCCAAGATCGCGTTCGACACGCATTTCAAGGTTGCCGCCGAGCTGAATGTCCGTACCGCGGCCCGCCATGTTGGTGGCGATCGTTACCGCACCCGGCACGCCGGCCTGCGCGACAATATACGCTTCCTGCTCGTGGTAGCGGGCGTTCAGGACCTGGAAGTCCTTGAAGCCCTGCTTGCGCATCATCTCGGCGAGCAGTTCCGACTTTTCGATCGAGGTCGTGCCGACGAGAACCGGCTGGCCGCGCTTCTGAGCGTCCGCGATCTCGGCAATGATAGCCTTGTATTTCTCTTCAAAGGTCCGATAGACCTCGTCGTCTTCGTCGGTACGCTTGATCGGCAGGTTGGTCGGCACTTCGACAACCTCGAGGCCGTAGATGTTGCCGAATTCTTCCGCTTCCGTCTGCGCCGTACCGGTCATGCCGGCGAGTTTGCCGTACATACGGAAGTAATTCTGGAAAGTGATCTGCGCCAGCGTCTGGTTTTCCGGCTGGATGGTCACCCTTTCCTTGGCTTCCAGAGCCTGGTGCTGGCCTTCCGAGTAGCGGCGGCCCGGCATCATGCGGCCGGTGAACTCGTCGATGATGACGATCTCGTCGTTGCGGACAATGTAGTCCTTGTCGCGCTGGAACAGCTTGTGGGCCTTGAGCGCGTTGTTGACGTGGTGGACGATCGCCACGTTCTCGATGTCGTAGAGCGACTGGCCCTTCAGCAGGCCAGCCTGGCGCAACAGGTTTTCCAGCTTCTCGGTGCCTTCTTCGGAGAAGTTGGCTGAGCGCTGCTTTTCGTCGATCTCGTAGTCGCCTTCGCTCAGTTGCGGAATGAAGGCGTCGATCGTGTTGTAGAGGTCGGAGCGGTCGTCCAGCGGACCGGAAATGATCAGCGGCGTGCGCGCTTCGTCGACGAGGATCGAGTCCACTTCGTCGACGATCGCGAAGTTGTGGCCGCGCTGGACCATCTGGTTCTTCTCGTACTTCATGTTATCGCGCAGATAGTCGAAGCCGAGTTCGTTGTTGGTCGCGTAAGTGATGTCGCAGTTATAGGCGGCAGCGCGCTCCTCGTCCGACAGGCCGTGGACGATGACGCCCGTGGTCAGGCCGAGGAAGCCATAGATCTTGCCCATGGTCGCGGCGTCGCGGCGGGCGAGGTAGTCGTTCACGGTGACAACGTGGACGCCCTTGCCGGCGAGTGCGTTCAAGTAGACCGGCAACGTAGCAACAAGCGTCTTGCCCTCACCGGTCTTCATTTCCGCGATGTCGCCGTCATGAAGGATCATGCCGCCGATCAGCTGTACGTCAAAAGGTCGCAGGCCGAGAACGCGGCGCGAAGCCTCGCGCACAACGGCGAACGCAGGCACAAGGATGTCGTCGAGCGTCTTGCCGTCTGCCAGCATCTTGCGGAATTCGACGGTCTGGGCAGCCAGCTGCTCGTCGCTCAAAGCCTTCGTCTTTTCTTCGATGGCGTTGATGGCTGCGACTTTCGGCTGGAAGGACCGCACGCGGCGATCATTGGCAGAGCCAAATATTTTGCGGGCTATACCGCCAAAGCTGACCATATGACTGGTCCTTTCTCAATAATATTCCCCGGCTTTTCTTATCCGCTGCCCGGCCGAATTTCAGGCACACGTCTCGAAACGCCAGGAAACTGTTCTGGACGCGAGGTTGCGTGACAGATAAGAGGGGGGTCGAATGATGTCAACGGATTTGGCTGATATACAAAGGCCACATTCCAGTGTTGATGGCTGTTTCAGGCTGAATTCACGAAGCTGAAGCCGGTGGGTGTAACTGTGAAGGGTTATTTGATGTTGAACTACAACAAAATCGCTGTGATGGCGTTCGCAACCTTCGTTGCGTTCCAGGCGCCGGTCCGTGCGGAAGACAAGCCGGATGCCGTCGTCGCCAAGGTCGGCGATGTCGAGATTCATCAGTCCGATCTCGATCTGGCCGTTGCCAATCTCGACCCGCAGCTCGCCCAGCTGCCGGACGACCAGAAGAAGATCGCCGCCCTGTCCGCCGCCATCGACGTCAAGCTGCTGGCGCTGGACGCAACGGCCGAAAAGCTCGACCAGAACGCCGAATTCAAGAAGCGCATGCAGTATCTCGCTGATCGCGAACTGCACAACGCCTACTTCAAGAAGCACGTCGTCGACACGGTGACCGACGCGGACGTCAAGGCGCGCTACGACAAGGAAGTCGCAGCACTTCCGAAGCAGGAAGAAGTTCACGCCCGCCACATTCTCGTGAAGACCGAGGACGAGGCCAAGGACGTCATCAAGCAGCTGGACGCCGGCAAGAGCTTCGCGGATCTGGCGAAGGAAAAGTCCACCGATCCGAACAAGGCTGACGGTGGCGATCTCGGCTATTTCACCAAGGGCCGCATGGTCAAGGAATTCGAAGAGGCCGCCTTCGCCCTTGACAAGGGCACCTACACCAAGACCCCCGTGAAGACCGATTTCGGCTATCACGTTATCCTGGTCGAAGATAAGCGCGACGCCGCTCCACCAGCCTTCGATCAGGTCAAGGACCAGGTTCGCCAGCTCGTCATGCGCGACAAGTACCTTGCGCTTCTCGCCTCTGCCAAGGAAAAGTCCAAGGTCGAGATCACCGACGAAGCGCTGCGCAAGGGCTATGACGACGCCAACAAGCAGCCGCAGCCGGGTGATGAACCCGCCGCGCAACCGCAGCAGTAAAATCCAAAGTTTAGGGCCCGGTTCTTCCGGGCCCTTCACTATAGCAGTTGTCGTATTTCCGCAGGGCGAGCCGGCTTATACTTCGCCCTGAAAATCCTTCCAGCCACCAGGTCGATTGCCATGTCCGGTTCCGTTTCTCCGCTCGCTCCGAAATCCTATGCCAATGTGCCCGCCCTGCGCGGCGTGCGCATGGCCACTGCCTCAGCCGGCATCAAGTACAAGAACCGCACCGACGTACTGATGATGGTGTTCGACAAGCCGGCCGCAGTCGCGGGCGTTTTTACGCGCTCGAAGTGCCCTTCGGCGCCGGTCGATTTCTGCCGCGCAAACCTGCCGCATGGCACAGCACGGGCTGTCGTCGTCAATTCCGGCAATGCGAATGCTTTCACTGGTTTGAAGGGGCGCGACGCGACTGCCCTGACGGCAAAGTCGGCAGCGGCTGCCGTCGGTTGCGGCGAGAACGAGGTCTACCTCGCGTCGACCGGTGTCATCGGCGAACCGCTGGACGCGACGAAGTTCTCTGGCGTTCTCGACCAGATGCACAAGGATGCGACCGGTGACTTCTGGTTCGAGGCCGCCAAGGCGATCATGACCACAGACACCTATCCGAAGGTCGCCACCCGCAGTGCCGAGATCGGCGGCGTGAAGGTGACGATCAATGGCATTGCCAAGGGCGCCGGCATGATTGCGCCTGATATGGCGACCATGCTTTCCTTCGTGGTCACCGATGCCGATATTGCTCCCGCCGCCCTGCAATCGCTCCTATCCGCGGGCGTTGATCCGACGTTCAATTCGATGACGGTCGACAGCGATACCTCGACCTCTGATACGTTGATGCTGTTTGCCACCGGCGCGGCTGCCGAGGACGGTCAGGCTCGGGTCGAGAGCGCCGATGACGCCCGCCTTGCCTCGTTCCGCGCTGCGCTCAATGATCTTCTGAAGGATMTTGCCCTGCAGGTCGTGCGCGACGGCGAAGGTGCGACGAAGATGCTGGAGATCACGGTGACTGGGGCCGAAAGCGATGCCGCGGCCAAGAAGATCGCGCTGTCGATCGCCAATTCGCCGCTGGTCAAGACCGCGGCCGCCGGCGAGGACGCCAACTGGGGCCGTATTGTCATGGCCGTCGGCAAGTCCGGTGAAATGGCCGACCGCGATCGGCTGGCTATCTGGTTCGGCGATGTGCGTGTTGCCGTCAACGGCGAGCGCGACGCCGTCTATTCCGAGCAAGCTGCAACCAACGTCATGAAAAAGCAGGATATTCCTGTGAAGGTCGACATCGGTCTTGGAAACGGCACCGCCACGGTCTGGACGTGCGACCTTACAAAGGAGTATGTCGCCATCAACGGTGACTACCGGAGCTGATTTTTCATTGACTGAAGCATTATCCAAGAAGGCAAATCTGCCACTCGTGCGCAGGCTGGAGGCTGTCGGCTTCCGGGCTTGGCCAGCCTCATCCGTGCAGTACGACGGCAGTTGGCAGATACGGCTGACGGCGGGGCATCCGTCCAATCGGCTGAATTCGATCGTGCCGCTCGATCCTTCGGATCACCGCGATGTCGAAATCCGTCTTGCCAAGGCAGGCCGCAAGTTCGAAGCCTATGGCCGCCCGGCAGTTCTGCGTCAGACGCCGCTCGCCTCGCCGGTATTGATCGACCTCGTGCGGGAACAGCAGTGGTCATCCTTCGACGAGACGATCGTCATGACCTGCGATCTTGCGCATGCGGAACTGCCGGATACGCTCGATCATCTGCCGACTCACGATATTGGCCGCTTCGTGGATGCCAATCTGGCAACCGACGGCGTCTCGTCCAAGCTCAAGCCGGCGCTCGCCGAAATCATCAATGCGATCAAGCCGCCGTCGGGCCTGTTCATGATCGAAGATGCGGAAACGGGGCCGCTTGCGACCGTTCTCTGCGTTCAGGACAACGACCTCGCCGGCATCATGTCGCTCTCCGTCGCCAAAGAGCGCCGCCGCGAGGGCCTTGGCATGGAAATCCTGACATCGGCCCTGCGCTGGGCCAGGATGCGCACTGCCCGTTCCGCCTGGTTGCAGGTGAAGGCGACGAACGCTCCGGCCCTGGCACTCTACGAACGGCTCGGCTTCCGTGAAGCCTACCGCTATTCCTACTGGCGGCAGGAGCCGTCACGATGAGCGAGGCAGCCCGAAACATCCTTCTCGTTGCCGCTTGTGCCCTGATCGATGCCGACGGGCGAATTCTGTTGGCGCAACGCCCCGAGGGAAAATCGCTTGCGGGGCTTTGGGAGTTTCCCGGTGGCAAAGTGGAGCCGGGCGAGACGCCGGAGGAATCGTTGGTGCGCGAGCTTCACGAGGAGCTCGGGATCACGACCAAGGTCGCCTGCCTGGCGCCCCTGACTTTCGCGAGCCATACCTATGAGAAATTCCATCTGCTGATGCCGCTCTATGTCTGCCGGCGCTATGAAGGAATTCCGCACGGGAAAGAGGGGCAGGCGTTGAAATGGGTGAAGCCGCAAGCTCTGCGCGACTACCCGATGCCGCCCGCTGACGAGCCCCTGATCCCGATGTTGCAGGATTTACTTTAGGAACTTCTGATTATTATCCAGTAAGCGTCGAATTTGGGTGTGGATATTAATCGATCGTTTAACACCTTCTGCCAAATATCGGCCTCAATCAAGCAACTGGCGTGTGTGTAGAAGGCTTGACGCATGGACGACGATTTCTGGAAAGCTGTTAGAGAGAAAGAACAGGCCTCGACTGGCTCGAGCAGAACGGGAGTGCTGAATATTGCGCTGCTGTTTGGCACGGCCGTTGTTGCCCTGACTTTGATCTTGACGCCGATGCTTGCTGACAAGTCCAGGTCGAGCGTCTTTGCCAGCGCGCCGTCGGAATTCGATACGATGACAACGGGCTCGATACCGAAGACCGAGAACGGCAAACGCTACACGATCCGCCGCAGCGTGCTTCAGGAAACGCCGGGTTCTGTTTGCGTGGTTCAGGGTTACGGAAGCGGAGCTGGTTGCTGATACTGGCGTTGCTGCCGCGGCAGACGCAACGTGATGAAGGACTGCCGCTTTAGCGCCGAGGTTGGCATGCGACTAATAAGGGCATTTCTGGCAGACGTCCGTGGCGCGGCCGCGATCGAATACGGCCTGATTGCGGCCCTCATATCCGTGGCTCTCATCGGTGGAGCGCGGGCGCTTGGTGGCGATATCAACGGCCTCTTGAGCAATATCGCCAACCAGTTCCCGAACTGAGCCGATTTCTACTGCTTCAGCTTATGCTCCTCGACCTTCAACGCATCGGCGAGCCTCACCTTCGCCGATCCTGGGCGAAGCGGCTTCTGCTGGCTTTCGTGCGGTGCCCATCCCGAGACATAGATGATCGAGAAGGTTGCCCTGATCCGGCCGTCCGGATCGGCGTATCGCTCGGCATAGATTTCAGCCGCCCGTAGGAAGAAGGCGCGCGTCAGAGGTTTGCGGCTGCGCGCAAGAAGCGGATTGGTCATTCCCATCGCCCGTAGGTCTTTCATCAGCGGAAAGATCGAGTCGTAGCGGACCGTATAGGTCTCTGCATCGATCACGGGCAGGGCGAAACCGGCGCGCTGCATGAGACCGCCGATGTCGCGCACGTCGGCGAAAGGGATGACCCGTGGGCTCGCACCTCCGGTCATTTCGATTTCTGTCGCCAGCAGGATCTCGCGCAGCTCCTGCAATGTGCCCGATCCAGGGATCGCGGCAAGAAAGAGCCCATCGGGTTTCAAGGCGCGACGGATCTGGATGAAGACGCCCGGCGTGTCGTTGGTCAAGTGAAGGCTGAGCGGGGCCAGCACGAGGTTTGCCGACTGTGGCTCCAGGGGAACCTCTTCCAGAGCAGCCTCGATGATAGCCTCGCCCGCTTCCGCATAGGCGTGCTCGCTTTCGACCCGTGTCAGTTGCCTGACCTTGCCGGTTGCGATCGCAGCGCGGGCCGCAGCCCCGGTGGCGCCATGCAGCTCGACCGCATGTTCGAAGGTCCGTTCGACCACGGCAAGACGCTCGCCGAGTTCTTCCGCGGCGATATCGAGAAGGAAGGTCGCCTTAGGGTCATGGTGGAGACGGGCGCGATGCCGGTTTACTGCGATCCGGGCCTGGTCGAAGATCATATCCATGGCGCAGTGCATAGTCCCGCAGAACCGGTGCTGCAAGGCGATTTTCCTCGAAGGCGAAACGCGCTAAGCTTTCGCGAGAGGGTTGGGGCAGTGGGGCTTGGGAGACGACGATTGCCTATGAAGTTGGATGGGACGCTTCTAATGCGTCCCTTCGGGCGCTTGGTCGACTTTGTCTATCCGCCGGGATGCGTGGTTTGCGGCATCGCCACCGGTCGCCACAACGGCCTTTGTCCGACGTGCTGGTCCGGACTGCGCTTCATCGAACGGCCGTATTGCGAAATCCTCGGGATACCGTTCTCGCATGATCTCGGTTCCGGCATTCTCAGCGCCGAGGCGATTGCCAATCCGCCGCCGTTCGACCGGCTGCGGTCAGCCGCCTTTCATGACGAGCCGGTGCGCCAGTTGGTGCATGGCCTGAAATACCGCGACAGAACAGATCTCGCGCCAATGATGTCCGAATGGATGCTACGCGCGAGTGACGGGATGGTGGAGCGGTGTGAGGCCATCCTGCCGGTACCGCTGCATCGAAGCCGCATGTTCTCGCGCAAATTCAACCAGGCTGCAGAGCTGGCGCGTCATCTGGCGCAGCGATCCGGAAGGGCGCTTCTGCCGGCAACGCTGATGCGCGTCAAACGCACCCGCCCTCAGGTGGGTCTCGGCGCAGAGGCGCGCGAGGAAAATGTTCGCGGTGTCTTTGCCATTGCCAAGGCGCGGGACAACGACGTCTTCGGCAAGCGGCTTGTCCTTGTCGATGATGTCTACACGACCGGTGCCACGGTTGCCGCGGCGGCAAAAGTACTGCGCAAGGCCGGAGCGGCGGACATCACGGTTTTGACCTTTGCAAGGGCTCTTTCAGAAACTATATGACGAAAAGATAACCGTATTGTCTGGAGACCCCATGGCACCCGTGACCATTTATACGCGCCAAGCCTGCGGCTACTGCGCGCGTGCCAAATCGCTGCTGTCCGAAAAGGGCGTGGATTTCGTCGAGCACGATGCGACCTTTGCGCCGGAACTTCGCCAGGAAATGATCGGCAAGGCCAACGGCCGCACGACGTTCCCGCAGATTTTCATTGGCGAGCAGCACGTCGGCGGATGCGATGATCTCTATGCGCTGGATCGGGCCGGCGGGCTTGATCCTCTGCTTGCCGCGTAAGGAAGTGCGATGACGTTTACGGCTGCCGCCATCCAGATGTGCTCCGGCGTCGATCCCGAGAGGAACGCTGCCGCGATGGCGCGCCTCGTCCGCGACGCTGCGGGCCAGGGCGCGATCTATGTGCAGACACCTGAGATGACAGGCATGCTGCAGCGCGATCGTGCCGCTGCCAAGGCACTGCTTCGCGACGAAACCAATGACGTCATCGTGCGGACGGGTTCGGAATTGGCCCGGGAGCTCGGCATCTTCATGCATGTGGGCTCGACCGCTATTGCGCTCGATGACGGCAAGCTTGCCAACCGCGGCTACCTCTTCGGGCCTGATGGCAAGATCCTTAATCGTTACGACAAGATCCATATGTTCGATGTCGATCTCGACAACGGCGAAAGCTGGCGCGAGAGCGCTGCCTACCGGCCGGGGTCCGAGGCGCGCGTGTTGTCGCTTCCCTTTGCTGAAATGGGCTTTGCGATCTGTTATGACGTTCGCTTCCCCACCCTTTTCCGCGCCCAGGCTGTTGCCGGCGCCGAAGTGATGACGGTGCCTGCTGCCTTCACGAAGCAGACCGGCGAAGCACATTGGGAAATCCTGCTTCGGGCACGCGCGATCGAGAATGGCGTTTTTGTGATTGCCGCTGCTCAGGCCGGGCGCCACGAGGACGGGCGTGAGACCTTTGGTCATTCGATGATCGTCGATCCCTGGGGCCGCGTTCTGGCTTCGGCCGGGCCGGAGGGCGAAGCCGTCATCCTTGCCGACATTGATACGGCGGCCGTCAAGTCAGCTCATGACAAGATTCCCAATCTGAAAAACGGCCGTGATTTCTCAATCGAGAGGGTTCCAGGGGCAGTCGCAGGAGGCGTGGCCGCTTGATCCGTTATTCGCTGCGTTGTGAAAATGCCCACGAATTCGAAGGCTGGTTTTCCGAAAGTGCCGATTTCGATCGCCAGATCGCATCAGGATTCCTGACCTGTCCCGCCTGCAACTCCGCATCCATCTCCAAGCTCCTGATGGCGCCTTCGGTTTCGACGGCGCGCAAGAAGGATGAAATGCAGACGCTGGCGATGGATACGATGCGGCGTGACGCGTTCCAGAAGCTGAAAGAGGCTGTTGCGACGATCAGGGCCAATTCCGAGGATGTCGGAACGCGGTTTCCCGAGGAGGCCCGCAAGATACATTACGGGGAAAGCGACGCCCGCGGCATCATCGGGCAGACCACGATGGATGAGGCCCAAGCGCTTTTGGACGAAGGCATCGAAATCGCGGCCCTGCCTGTTTTGCCCGACGATGTGAATTGAGCTAGGTGTGTAGTCCCTGAGTGTGATGGTGCATCATTGAACCTGAGTCGTCAGGAAGAGGATGCATTATGGGAAGTATTCTTCACGGCAGCGCCCGCACGACGCCGCGTCTTCGAGCCGAACTCCAAGCGTCGCAAGAAAGTACCCG
>NZ_JBFTIN010000048.1:0-42144 GCF_056394785.1 Rhizobium sp. 10N414
AAATCGCCATCCGATATCGCCGACCTCGCGCCGACCTCGTGGGCTCGCGAGCCGCTGGCGCCGAGAGCGAAATGCAGGCGCGGGGCTATGTTGACGTGGGCGGCAACAATACCTGGTGGAACGCCGACAAGAAGCAGTGCGTCAAGGTTCGCGTCTCTCAGGGGCGTTATGCATCGATATCGCAGATTAAGGCATCGTCATGCGGCCAGAAGGCCACAGGCGCCGTGAAATGCCCGCCCGATCTGTCCCAAGCCGACCTCTACAAATATCCCGGTTGCAGCCTGTAGCGCGTGGCGGACTCTAGGAGTCTGGAGTTCAGGTCATGCGCAAATGGGAGTGGGACTCTGAACAACGTTGGGACGCTGATTGCGGGACGCGATATACGATGGTTAACACTCCCTGCGAGCTCGCATCGACCGAGTGGCGATGCCGCGAACCGGAATGGCTTTGCAGCGCACGCGAATGAGAGCTGCGCACTGGTGCATTCCAAGGACCAGTGAAACCCGGAGGTCCTGCCCGATTTCGGTTGAGTGTAGCGTCGGAATTGAACCGGCGTCACGCGATCAACCCAACTTAAGTCCCTGAAAATCAAACATTCTGGCGTAGGTTCTGTGCAATATCGCGAACCTCTGTGGTAAGGTATCGCGCAATCCTGGCAGGCGCAGCGTCAGGAGAACGAGTTTATTGGTACCATGGCGACCGGGCTTTGACGTTCTCGCGCGTGCCGCGAGCTAACGCTCCGAGCATTTGGTAGGGCTTGGACCGCAAGACAAGCACGATTCTGCGCCGGTCGGAGAAAATGACGGATCAAACAGCGGTGTGGTTCACCCCTTCGAACCAATCGAACTGTCGGACGTTCAACGAGATCATTAGTCGTAACCTCGAAAAGATACTCACTCCCATCAGGACTGCCCGGTGACCTATCCGCAACTCCGATCCGAAGACCCGGAACTGGCGATTGAGACACGAAGCGGGTTACCCGCTTTGGTTTTGGCAGCGCTTGGTGTCGTTTACGGCGATATCGGGACCAGTCCGCTCTATGCGTTTCGCGAGGCTCTGCATGCGACAGCAGGATCGGGATCGCACCGGGAGAACGTGCTCGGCATTCTTTCGCTGATTGTATGGGCTCTGACGATCGTCGTCACGGTGAAGTACGTAACGTTCGTTCTGAGGGCCGACAATCGAGGCGAAGGCGGGACGCTCTCCTTAATGACGCTTGCACGCCAGAGTTTCGCTGGGAAGCCAGCATGGATCCTCGTTCTGGGCGTCGCAGGCGCTTCCCTGTTTCTCGGCGACGCGATCATAACGCCTGCAATCTCCGTGTTGTCCGCCGTCGAAGGAATCCAGGTCGTGGCCCCCGGGCTCTCCGGATGGATCGTGCCGATCACCGTCACCATCATTGCCGTGCTGTTCTTCGTACAGCGCTTCGGGACAGGCGGAGTTGCATCGGTGTTCGGCCCCATCATGGCAGTCTGGTTTCTGATTCTAGGAATAAGCGGCGGCATCCATATTCTCGACGACTTAGAAATCTTCAGCGCCATCAACCCGCTTCATGGCATTCTATATGCCTCGAGCAATGTCGGGCACGCGATCGCTGTCCTAGGAGCAGTGTTTCTTGCGGTCACAGGGGCGGAGGCGCTCTATGTGGACCTGGGCCATTTCGGCCGACGGCCGATCGTGACGGCATGGTTTTTTCTCGTCTTCCCCAGCCTGCTTCTGAACTACTTCGGACAGGGCGCGTTCGTGCTTGCAAACCCGGATATGACGAAACATCCCTTTTTTGACATGCATCCGGAATGGGCGCGGGTGCCGATCGTGTGTATGGCAACCGCGGCCACGGTCATTGCGAGCCAAGCAGTTATCTCGGGGGCATATTCCCTTGTTCGTCAGGCAATGCACCTCAATGTGCTACCGCGTCTCCAGATCCTGCACACCTCGGAAACACACTCCGGTCAGATCTTCATGCCGCAAGTGAACGCGTTCCTTTTCGTATTCGTCGTAGCACTCGTTCTGTATTTCAGGAGTTCGAGCGGACTTTCCGCCGCATACGGTATCGCGGTTACCGGCGAGATGCTCATCACCAGCGTGCTGCTCTTCGTCGTGATGAAGCACATCTGGAGATGGACGACCGCGACCACTGCAGCCGTCATCGTCCCGCTCTTTCTCATTGACGCCGGGTTCTTCGTCGCAAATATCGCCAAGTTTCCTGAGGGAGGATGGGTTCCGGTCACTGTGGCATGCACCATGGGCCTTATCATGCAGACGTGGATGGCGGGACGCCGACTGTTGGCCGCCCGCACGCGTGCCGATGAAGTTCCGCTCGAGGGTATCATCCACAGGCTTGCCAAGCGGCCGCCTCCCACTGTGCACGGAACGGCCGTCTTTCTGACGAGCGACGTCGAAGGCGCGCCCACGGCGTTGCTGCACAGCCTGAAGCACTACAAGGTCCTCCATGAGCACAATGTCATCCTCAGCGTCGTCACCGCGACGGAGCCGTTCGTGCCTGACGAAGAGAAGATCTTTCTCGAGAGTTTCAGTCCTCTGTTCAGCCGACTGGTGATTACGTTCGGATACATGGAGACGCCTAACATTCCGCGCGCCTTGGTGCTTGTGCGTAAGCTCGGACTGAAGTTCGATATCATGTCGACGTCGTTCTTCCTGTCACGCCGGACCATCCTTCCTTCGAAGAAGGGCGGAATGCCCTTCTGGCAGGATCGGCTGTTCATCGTTCTCGCGCAGAACGCAGGCAACGCCACCGATTACTTCGGCCTTCCCAGTGGCAGAGTAGTGGAACTCGGGCTTCAAACTGTCATCTGACTGTTTGTTGACTGCGACGATGTCGGCGCCTGCTGGCGGAACCGCGAAGACAGCCGTTGCGTTTTCGCTGCGGAGGACGTGCTCGATGTCAAAACATGGCGAGATTTCAAAAGACGAGGTATCTGAACTCGAGTTGGCGCAACAGGTTTCGTCCGAAGCTCACGAGGGGCAGATGGACAAGACCGGCAATCCGTACATCAGCCACTGCGAGCGAGTGGCTGATCGCGTCGAAAGTGCAAAAGAAAAGACAGTCGCTTTCCTTCACGATATCGTGGAGAAGTGCGACGGGTGGAACCTCGAACGTGTTCAACAATTGGGCTTCAGCAATGGCGTCATTGATGCGGTGAACGCTCTGACCCGCCGCAAAGACGAAACCGACGATCAGTTTGTTATTCGAGCAGTCGAAAACAAGATCGCCTGCCCTGTAAAGATCGCCGATCTCCAAGACAATTTGCAGCAGGCCAACGTGGTAGGATCAGATCCCGTGAAATACAAACGAGGCTTGGAGCTTGTCGCAATGATACAGGCGGATCCAAATTTGACAGGTTTGACGTGAAGGAGTGTCCCTTCCTCCTGTCCATCATAACGAATCCCCCCGGCTACACAGTTGTTCATTTGGCCCGCCGCTCAGGAATCTCATGCGTTTGAGTATCGTCACTCGGCATGGACCAGACAGGCAAGCCTGCCATAAAACTGCAAACTGCTCCAGGCAGGCTTGCGAATCGCATAAGTGTGTGCTTATGTGTAATCATGATCGAACATGATATTTTCCGTGCTCTGGCGGATCCGACCCGCCGCACGATTTTCGAAAAGCTCGCGAACGGCAGCATGAACGCCACTACGCTGCGCCAGGGCATGGATATCAGCCAGCCGGCGATGTCCCAACATCTCGCGGTCTTGCGAGCGGCAAGGCTGGTGCGTGAACAAAAGGAGGGCCGCTTCGTGAACTATGAAGTCGATCCGGACGGGCTGGCCCTTATCGCGCAATGGCTGGCGAAATACCGCGCCTACTGGCCGGCGCGCATCGACGCTCTCAAGCTCTTGCTGAAGGATATGGATCAATGAACGACGTGAAGGCCAAAGTGCAGGCGAAAGTGCCGGAAAGCGGTTTCGAGCAGAGATACGAACTGGACGCGTCGCCGGAGAAAGTCTGGCGGGCGATCAGCATCGCGGAATTCCGGGAGAAGTGGCTGCCGAGGGAGGCGCTTGCCGAGCCACAGTCGCTCTCTGAAACGCCGGGCAAGGAAATCCGCTACAAATTGCGCGACGATACCCCGCCCCATCTCGAAAGCACCGTCACCTTCACGATTGCCCCGAATGGATCGGGCGGAACCAGCCTGCGGATCCTCCACGAGCTGACCGGCGCGACCTTCGAGCGGCTGGCGAAAACGGTCGCCAACGGCAACAGCCCGCCCCTCATGCTCGCCGCCTGACGCGGCAAGCCTCCGAAAAATCTCGAATGATTGGAGTTCGCCGATGCGCGAAGCAATGCAACTCGTCCCTATGGTCGTCGAACAATCCAGCAGAGGAGAGCGGTCTTTCGACATCTATTCCCGTCTGCTTCGTGAGCGGATCATCTTCCTCAACGGGGAGGTGAACGACACGGTCTCGGCGCTTGTCTGCGCACAATTGCTGTTTCTCGAAGCCGAAAGCCCCAAAAGGCCAATCCATCTCTACATCAATTCACCAGGTGGCGTCGTAACCAGCGGTCTCGCGATGTACGATACGATGCGTTACATTCACGCCCCAGTGCATACGCTGTGTATGGGAACCGCCCGCTCGATGGGCTCGTTCTTGTTGATGTCCGGCCAGCCGGGCGAACGCACTGCGCTTCCCAATGCCAGTATCCATATTCATCAGCCGCTAGGCGGATTCCAAGGACAGGCATCGGACATGCTGATCCATGCCGAGGAAATGCAGAAGACAAAGCATCGCATGACAAGGCTCTATGCCGAGCATTGCGGCCGCACCTACGAAGAATTCGAGCAAGCGATGGATCGCGACCGCTTCATGACGGCGGAAGAGGCATTGGAATGGGGCCTTATCGACCGCATCCTGCAGGTTCGGGCAGTTGCCCCCGATCACATCGACGCGACTTGAAACAAGCCCGGCGCAATCCGGGGGCACCGCTACTTCGCGAACACACCTCATGCGCAGGTTTCGATCGAGCCTTTTGCATTCACAGGTCATGAGATTCCACGTGACATGGCGTCAGCCTGGCCCAGTGAGAGCCTGCTATCCCTCCGGGCTCTGCGCAACTTGGTGATCCACGTATTGCGCTCATCAAGGGCGATGACACGATAAGATTTGCGTCCTGCATTCTCGAACCAACACTCCTGTTGCAATTTGGTTGTGGGATAGGAATTTTGAAGCTGGC
Organism: Rhizobium sp. 10N414; assembly: GCF_056394785.1. Lineage (NCBI taxonomy): Bacteria > Pseudomonadati > Pseudomonadota > Alphaproteobacteria > Hyphomicrobiales > Rhizobiaceae > Rhizobium > Rhizobium sp. 10N414. The sequence goes on from NZ_JBFTIN010000048.1 coordinate 5,195, forward strand.
TCTTGGAGTGTCCTTGAGTTTTCGGGACGCTGTGGAGTGCCGGTGTGACACCTGGATGGCTGGCCGTGGCGATGTGTCCAATCCTGGCACTCGTTGTGTGGGGCGTATCGCTCCGGACTAAAGCATTATTTTTCCTTATGCCTTGACCGGACATGTCGAATGAACATCATCCGGAAATCGGCAAATCCGTCAAAACCGGCGGCTTGAGCAGCTCGAAAGACGGTGGTGTTTGCGACTGCACATTCCCGTGCCACCGATTGCAGCGTTCCAAAGGCGATAGCCTCTGGCCTGTCGAGAGCAAGCCTTGCCACCCGTTCCGACCGGTCCGGAAAGACGATCAGGCGCGTAGCAATCATCTGCCTGAATGCCTCGAGATCTTTTGGGGCACAGAGCCGACTTTGTGCCCTAACCATATGCTGACAACATTTTTGGTTGCGATCGTTGTTTCAATTCGATGCCTGCGACGACGCCGTTTCGATCATCTTGATCCAGCCGGCTGCGCGCTCCGCTGCCTCGGCAAGCACCGGCTTCGGCGCCTTGTAGTATTCTTCGACGGGAAGCTCACGGCGCAACCGAACGAAGGCGATCGCGTCCTTTAGCGTCGGAAATTGCGACGGCAATGTCAGGTGCAGAAATAGCGAGACGACCGCGACCGAACCTGACCGGCCGCCACGGCAGTTGATGAGGACACTGCCTTTCTCTCGTCGCGGATAGGACGGCTTGTCAGGCAACACCTGCTCGAGTGCAGCACGCAAGATATAATGAGCGGCGACCATTTGCGTATCCGGATTCCCAGCCCCGTCGATCAACCCGATCTTGTAGTAGCGGATTTCGCCCGGCCCGTAGATGCTTCCCTGATGATCCGAAACAAGGTTGGACTTCTCGACAAAATTGAAGTCTAGATTAACGGCGCAATTGACGACGGTCGTGATCCCCCTGCTTCTCAAAAGTTCAAGATCGCTCGCTCCTTCTTTCCCGGAAATGAAAAGGTCTACGCCATAGAGTGGGTGGGCTTCGTATATTAGACTGAGCTTTGGAAGGGTATCCGCGGCTGCTTCACTGGTGCGTTCTGTTAGGGTCATTTTTTCTCCATTTGACCGCTGGATGTTTGAACCTGCGCCTGGAAAACGGGCAACCCCGATCTCGCGCACGGTGTTAGCTAGGCAGCGGCCCGGGCAATTCTTGTTTCGCTGATTTGACGCGCAACGCGCTCCAATGTCGGATATATCGCACCCTGCCCGGTCGCGACGTATCCTGGACATAGGAACTCCGTCGAACCGGCCGGAACTTTCCCGAGGGTCAGGGGATAGTATCGGCCTCCCGCGTTCCTGAGAACCAGCGTTGCTGCCGCCACGTCCCAAGCGTTGACGCCGAACCCCGCCGCAGCATCGGCCCAGCCGGCGGCGACATGGGCGATACTGAGCGCCGCGCTGCCGGGACGGCGCAATGTCGAAAATGTCTCGACCAGTTCCCCCAGATTGGCGAGGGCTGCATCCCGACCGTCAATCCGGAAGTCTCGTGAAACCGGATAGCCGGTTATCAAGGTCGCATGTGTCTCATCCGGGATGGAGCGAGACTGCAAGATTTTGCCATTGAGATAGGACCGGCTCAGATCCGCGGAAAACATGAACTCTGTCACGGGATCGTAGATAGCGCCGGCCACAACGCGGCCCTCGATGACTGCAGCGACCGAGACGCACCAGAATGCGAGCCCTCTTGCAAAGTTGGAGGTTCCATCGATCGGATCGACATACCATTGAATGTGGCCCGAACCGGTTTGTCCGCCCTCCTCGCCCATAATTGCGGAATCCGGTTCGTGCTCCAGGATAAAATTCCGGATCGTGTTTTCCGCCTGCTTGTCATGGACAGTAACGACGTCGTGGAGATCGACCTTGTAGTCGACAGCAACGTTTGAACGGAATGCCTTGATGAGGGGATCGTGAACGGCAAGTGCCGCGCCCTTGGCAATCTCGGTGAGCTTTTTTGATCGGGCAATTGTCTTTTCGTCCAAATGCGGCGGATCGCCATGGGCACGGTTTTTCATCTTCTGTAATCCACTTGATGTGCGAGGCTAATGTCGGCTGGCGCCGGCAAGACGGCGCCAATTCCAGCTATTTCGTGTAATTCACCCGCCAGAAATCCTGCCATTCCTCGCGCCGGTCGAAATCGTCGAGCCCTGTGGAGGAATCGTAGGCCTGCAGCTTGGTCGAGATCCTCATCAACCCGGATGGCTCATCGTCGGGCATCTTGATTGCCGTGCTTGTCGGGAGCTTGCCGTCCTTCATCTGCGGCGCGATGCCTTCTTCTGTCAGGATGTAGTGGATGAAGAGCTTGGCGGCGTTCGGACTCTGCGTCTTCGCCGCAATCAGCCCAAGCTTGACGTAGTTCCAACCCACCCAAGGCTCGAGTGTGGTGCAAATGCCGAGCTTGTATCCCTTGTCCTGGTTGTCGCGAAACTTCGCCGAACTCAAAAGCCCGAAGAACGGGTCCTTCTGACCCGGCGCGCCAACTGCTTCCGAGACCTTGTCATCGCTATCCGTTGCAAGTGGCCCGTTTTGAGCGAAAGCCTTGATCCAGGCCGCAGCGGCACTCTTCTCGCCAGTTTCCAGCTCCTTGCCGAATTGAGCCTTGTATGCTGCGGCCACGGCCTCGCTGCCGTGGGCCTGTAGTTGATTGAACCAGTCGGTATAGTTGCCTTTCGTCAACGGATCGATGACCGCAACCTTGCCCTTCCACTTGGGCTCCGTCAGTTCCCAGATGTTGGTGACCGGGCACTTTTCATAGGTCTCGGTATTGTAGGCCCAGACATTGGCATTGGTCGATATCGCCAATGGATTCTGGAACTGTGGAGGTATCGTCGATGCCTTGTCGGCCGGGACAAAGTTTTCGACGAATTTCTCGGGCAGAAGCTGCGCGAGCGCTGCCGGCGCATCGGTGATCAGGACGACATCGCCTTGCACATTGTTGGCTTGGCTCTCGCGAATGATCATCTCCAGCTGGCTATTTGCCGAGACCTTCATTCCTGTTGCCTTGATGCCGTACTTCCTCGTGAAGTTTTCCGCCATCTCGACGATCTTGCCGGTGCTGTCATAGACGTTGATTGGCTTTTCGGCTTTTGCCGCTTGAACCAGAGCTTCAAGGTCGAATTCGTCGGCCGCTGCGACCGGAATTGCTGAGGCGGCCGCGAGGGCGGCAATCACCACACACTTCAGATTTGACATGCTTCTCATTGCTTTCCTCCCCCGTTGACTCTGACCGGCGTTTACTTGCGGTAATTCGTCCGCCAGAAGTCTTGCCAGCTCTCGCGCTTGTCGAGATCGGCCGCCGCCGTGGATGAATCGAATGCCATGAGCTCGTCGATATGCCGTGAAACACCAGACGGCTCGTCGAGCGGCAGGTTGATCTTCGAATTGCCAGAGATTTTCCCGTCGACAGTCTGTGGTGCAATTCCCTCCTCGGTCATCAGATAGTGGACGAAGAGCCTGGCCGCATTCGGGCTTTTGGTCTGGGTGGCGATCAGACCGAAACCCGGATAGAGAAAGCCGGAAAATGGCTTGATCCCGGCGCACAGTCCGAGCTTCAGACCCTTGGCCTCGTTGTCCCGGTACTTCGCTGTCGAGGTAATGACGAAGAACGGATCGGCTTGCCCTGGCGCGCCGGCAGCATCGGCGACCGTCGTCGAATCCGAAAGAAGCGGCCCGTTTTCGGCGAAAGCTTTCACCCAGGCGGCAGTGGCGGTCGCACCGCCGGTATCCAGCTTCTTGCCGTAGAGGTCTTCGTATGCCTTGGCCACTTCGGCGTCGTGATGCATCTCGATCTGATTGAACCAGTCAGCGTAGAGCGGCTTGTCGAAAAGGTCGAGCATGGCGAGCTTTCCCTTCCATTGCGGTTCGGTCAGCTGCCAGATGTTGGTGACAGGGCACTTAGCGTATTTTTCTGTATTGTAGGTCCAAACATGTGCGTCGGACACGACCGTCAGCGGATTGCGAAGCTTTTCAGGGATATCTGCCTCGATGTCCGGAGGCGTCCAGCTCGTCACAATTCCTTCGGGCAACAGTTCGCCCATTGCAGAAGCGACATCCGTTGCAACACTGACATCACCGACGACATTGCCCGCCTGGCGCTCGCGGATCAACAGTTCGACCTGTGTCGCCTCATTGACCTTCTTGCCGCTCGCCTGAACCCCATATTTCTTGGTAAAGGCTTGCGCGGTATCAACAATCTTGCCGGTCACGGCGTAGACGGTGATCGGCGGCTCTTGTCTGGCGGCCTCGATCATTGCGCCGAGATCGAACGCGTCGGCGGCTCGGGCCGCTTCGCTGGCCATGGAAGCGACGGAGATTGCTGCAACATAGGCAAGTCCGGCAGCCCTGACCTTCTTCAAGTTCGTCATGTATTTCCTCCCGTACCCGTTTTATTTTTGGTAGTTCATTCGCCAGAAGTCCTGCCACGTCTCACGAGCATCCCAGTCGTCAAGGCTCGTCGCCATGGAATAGGGCAGGAGCTGGTTCAACGCGGCGCCAATTCCCGAAGGCTCGTCCGCCGGCAGCTTGACATCCTTGTTCGTCGACATTTTTCCGTCGATCGCCTGTGGGGTGATGCCTTCTTCTGTCATGATGAAGTGGACGAAGAGCTTGGCCGCGTTCGGGCTGTCAGTACCCTTGGTAATCAGACCGACGCCCGGGTAAAGCCAGCCGAGCCATGGCTTCAGGTCCTTGCAGAGACCGAGTTTCATGCCCTTGTCGGCATTGTCGCGAAACTTGGCAGAGCTGATCAACCCCATGAAAGGCTGCGACTGACCTGGAGCGCCTACCGCATCGGCAGCGGCGGCATCGGCATCAGTCAGAAGCGGCGCGTTTGCGGCGAGCGCCTTGACCCAGGCCGCAGTGGCGCTTGTCTCATTTGTTTGCAGATCCTTTCCGTAGCGCGCCTTGTAGGCCGCCCTGACCTCTTCGTCCCCGTGCTTTGCCATCTGGTTGAACCAGTCGACATAGGAGGCTTTTCCGAGCGGATCCTGCATCGCCACCTTAGCCTTCCACTTCGGCTCGGTGAGCTCCCAAATATTACTGACTGGACAACTGTCGAAAAGCGCCGTGTTGTAGGACCAAACATTGGCGCTTGTGACCACGGTCAAGGGATCCTGGTATTCGACGGGAATCTTGGCGGCAAGGTCGGGCGGCAGCCAGCTTTCCGCAAAACCCTGCGGGATAAGCTGGGCGACGGCGGCAGGCGCGTCGCTGATGATCGATACGTCACCTTGAATGTTGTTGGCACGTGCTTCACGGATAATCATCTCAAGCTGGGCCGACGCCTTCACCTTCGAACCTTCCGCCTCAAGACCGTATTTCTTGGCGAAGTTCTTCGCCATCTCCACGATCTTGCCGGTGCTGTCGTAAACCGTTATCGGCTTTTCCTTCTTTGCGGCTGCAACGAGCCCGTCGAGGTCAAAACCATCGCCCGCGCCTGCAGCTCCCGCCGTTGTCGCAACGATTGATGCCGCGCAAAGCAACCTGCGAGCACTGTCTTTCATCATGCGCCTCATACTGCTCCTCCTTCAGTAAGAACGTTATTCAGTCAGTTCAAAACGCCAACGCGCAGCAATATGTCTGCCTCGACGAGACGATCTCCCTGCGCGTCGAAGACATGGAGCGCTTCTGGCGGGGCGTGGAAAAACACGCGCTCGCCTCCTTCGAGACGCGGCAATGCGTGGGTGGTCAAAAAGAGCGTGTGGTTGTCGCTTCTCAGTTCAAGGATCCAGCTGCCCCCCGTCGGCAGGACGCCGGTAACCGTCATTTCTGCGGAAAATTCACCTTGAGGCACGTCCTCGATCCTGGTGACGTAGCCCATTGCCTCCGGCCTGACGCCAACCGAACCGATGCCCCGCAAAGCTGAGTAGCGTGCAGAAAAATAGGCTTCGGCCTTGTCGGCAATATCGGAGGCACCGGGTTTGCCGAAGGTCAGGATATTGATCGGAGGACTTCCGACAAACTCGGCAACGAAGCGGTTGGCCGGCTTGTCATAGATGTCGTTCGGGGTTCCCATCTGCTGAAGGGTGCCCTCGTTCATCACGGCGATCGTTGTCGCGAGCGTCATCGCTTCCCATTGATCATGAGTGACGAAGACGATGGTTGTCTTGAACTCCTTGTGCAGCCGCTTGAGCTCTGCGCGCATCTCGAGACGAAGCCTCGCATCAAGGTTCGACAAAGGTTCGTCAAGAAGCAGAACACCCGGGTTGACCGCAAGCATGCGGGCGAGCGCCACGCGCTGCTGCTGCCCTCCAGAAAGTTGCGAGGGGTAGCGGTCGCGGTACTTGGCAATGTCGAGAGCCTGCATCACCTTCTCGACACGCGCCTCACGCTCTGCCTTCGGCAGCTTTCGCAAGCGCAGGCCGAAATCGGTGTTGCGCTCGATTGTCAGGTGGGGCCAGAGTGCGTAGCTCTGAAAGACGAGGCCCATCTCCCGCTTTTCCGGCGGAACGAATATCCCCTCGGCCACGGAGTCGATCACGCGCTCGCCAACCATGATCTCGCCGCCGGAGAGGTTTTCCAGCCCCGCGATCATTCGCAATGTCGTGGTCTTGCCGCAGCCAGAAGGGCCAAGGAGACACATGAATTCGCCATCACGGATTTCCAGATCGAGATTGGAAACAGCATTTGCCGAGTTCATGCCGTAGTTCTTTTGCGCACCGCGCAGGTTGATAGTGGGCATCAGCTTCCAAGTCCTTCTGCAAGATTTGTGCGCGTGAGTTTCTGAGCGAGCAGCGTGCCGAAATAGGCGATGCCGGCGATGATGAGGACCACCGCATTGGCGGCCTGCGTGTAGTGGTAATCGACCAGTCGGAGCGAGTAGGTCGTAAGGACGTCAGTGCTTGGCACAGCGAGAATGACAAAGAGGCTGAGGCCCTTGATGCCTGATATGAACGGCAGGAGGACACCTGTTACCAGCGACCCCTTCTGGATCGGGATAACGATCGAAACCATGCGTCGCAGCCAACCGGCGCCGGCGATCTGCGCGGCCTCTTCGGGGTCCTTTCCAAGCTGCGTCATCGCCGAAATGCCAGCACGCGAGGCATAGGGCATCTGGTCGGCAATGAGGGCGAGCACAAGAATGGTCACTGTTCCATAAAGCGCCGGCATCGGGCCCCGAGGCACTGCGAAGAGCGAGAGATAAGCGGCTGCAAATGCGATGCCGGGAACAAGGTATGGGAGGAAAGTGACCTGGCGAAGGTACACGGAGAGTGCACGCACCGGTGTGCGGATCACGACATAGCCAACGAAGAGGCCAAGAATTCCCGATGTCAGCGAGGCAAGCCCGACAATCATCATGGTATTCTTGGCCGCCGCCCAAAGGTCTGGGCTTAGCAGGATGCCGCTCTGCAACGCCACGGTGTCAAGGTTCGTGCCGATCCAGTAGTCCAGCGTGAAATTATCGAAGGTGAACTGCGCGGGGATCTTCATGACTGTAGAGAGCGCAAGGGTCAGGATCGGCAAGCCGACGCTCAGAACGAAGATCGCCGCAGCAAATGCGGTTGCCGGGATGCGCATGTTGCCGAGCCGGCTTTGCCGGTTCATCGACCCTTTCGATCCGATGGTGACGAACCGCCGGGCTTCCCTCACCAGGCGCGCATCGATCATGAGCGTGATGATGCCGATGACCATAATCGAGGCAGCCACAACGCCGGCGACACCTGTCTGGCGTGACGCGATGCTGCGAAAAAGCGACGTCGAGAGCACCTCGAACTTCACGGGCAGGCCGAGCACATAGGGGACGCCGAATTCGCCCAGGCATTTCGCGAAGATCAGAACCATCGACGAGAGAAGTGCCGGGCGCATCAGCGGGAGGATGACCTGGATTGCGACCTGATACCGGCGGGCGCCAAGGATGCGGGCCGAGTCTTCAAGTTGTGAATCGAACCGACGCAGGGCCGAACCAAAAAGCAGGATGACGAACGGGGTATAGTGAAGGGCCAGGATGATCGTGATCGGGAAGCGTCCATAGGCGACCCAGTCGGGTGGGGTCATACCCATCGCTTCGAACCAGCCGGGCGTGCCGCCGATGGTGCGATTTTTGAACAAGGTCGTCCAGGCAAGCGCGAATGTCCAGGCGGGAAGCATGTAAGGCACGATGAGCGCGGTCGCAAACCATCGGCGGCCGAACATATCCGTCCTGCTGATCAGCCAGGCAAGCATCGTCCCGATCACAAGAGACAGGGCGATCGCGCCAAGCGCAACTGTCAGCGTATTGAAAAGCGGGTACCAGAAGAGGTCGGAGGCAACCGGCGAGAAGAATGCCCGGTCGAGATAGTAAAGGGTTAGGTCTCCAACCTCCTTGCCGAGGCGGCGCTCGTGACCAAACTGCACCCTAACCGCGTCGAGCACGATCGATATGATCGGCACGACTATGAGGTAGGTAAAGAGCAGAGCCACAAAAATGCCGACGAGGGTCGTTGGCTCGCGCAAGGCAATCTTCAGACGGTACCGCCACCGCTGCCAGTTGGACGGTGCTGCGAGTGCGTTCTTATGAGACGCTTCTGCTTTCATGGCTTCACTGTAAAAACTCAACCGTTCCTCCCATCGCGTCATGTTCGCAGCCCAAGCTGGTCGGCCAGCACTTCGGGCGCAACAAGCCGTCCGCGGTAACACCACGGTCTCGCCCAGCAAGGGTTACGAAAATGTCCTCCGAAGGTGGACCGTCGCGATCCGCCTCCCACCAAGCAGGCCAGCTCCTTCCGGCGTGCTTGTCACAGGAGAATACAGAATAAATATTCCATATTCTCCTGCTTATAGAATGCATGATCCACGTAATCGGCATATTTGTCAACAGAAAATTGCACACGTGCGCAACGTCTATGTCGTTGTTTTTTCATGCTTCTTTTTTGCTGTATATGATATTTTTCGAACGGGCTTGCAGTCAATCGATTGAGCGATGGAATAAACGCTCCGTTTCGACCGCATGCATCTTCTCCGCACCAAAGCTGGAGCCGCCTGCGAATCCCGACTTTTTGCAGCGCGAACCGGTCGAGAAATTTTCCGGTTGGAAAAGTCGAAGCTTTGTGGCCTGTGATAACCGCGCTGATTTGTTGAAAGTGGCATATGGCAACAACGTTTGTAACAGCTGAAGATGTAGCCAAGCGGGCGGGTGTTTCCCGCTCCGCCGTGTCGCGGACGTTCACTCCAGGTGGGAGCGTCTCGAAGCTTGTCAGGCGAAAGGTTCTGAAAGCCGCGCGGGAACTCGGCTATCGGGTCAATCGCCTGGCCCAGGGCCTTAACAGCGATCGGTCAAATCTGATCGGTGTTGTCGGTGCCAATCTCGGCTCTCCATTCATTTCGAAGCAGCTCGATCTTCTGAGTATCGGGCTTTTGCGCCGCGGGCTGCAATGCTTGCTTCTAAATGCTGCCGATGCTCGCAAGGACATCGCGCCGCTGATTGAGCTGTTGTTTGAGTTCAGGGTGCAGGCGATCGTGGTCCTGTCCGGCGAGCCGCCCGCATCGATTGTTGATGAGTGCATTGCCAATGGTGTCCGACTGATTCTCATCAATCAGAGGCTCGATCGCACGGACACCAACATGGTTCTCAGCGACGATTCACATGGGGCGGACCTCGCGGCCATGCGTCTGGTTGAGGCGGGATGCAAGAAGGTTGCCGTTGTCTCCGGCAGCAGCCAGACACCGGCACAGACACGGCGAGCCCATGCCTTTAGCCAGCGAATGGGTATTGAAGGCATCGAGGTCGTGGCCTGGTCCGATGGCCCGACGAGTTACGAGAGCGGATATAGGGCCGGTTGCGAACTACTCACCGATACGGCGATCGACGGTGCTTTCTGTGTTACCGACTTGCTTGCTCTGGGCTTTCTCGATGCTGCTCGCCTTGAGATGGGCCGCAGGGTTCCCGAGGAGGTCTCGATTATCGGCTTTGATGACATTCCACAAGCCGGCTGGAAGGGATACCAGCTCACAACTGTCGCCCAGTCGCTCGAGGAACTGACAGACAAAGTGCTTGGCGCCCTGGACAATGATGAGGCGGAAACGAGGCTACAAGTCGTTTCCGTAACAATGGTAGAACGCACGACGGCACGCTAGACTCCCTGGCGAATGCGGCTTTCGATCAAAAGGCCGCTATCGTCGAGAATGGGATGCGCAACCGATGCCAGATGCGCATGTATCCGCTTGAGGTCGCGCAACAGATCGAGATGCAGCGAGCTTGTCTGCACGCTATCGAGCCGGCCTTCACGAAGTCGTTGCAAATGGCGTTCAGCAGATTGCTTCTCCAGACGACGCACCTCTTCCTTGACCTCGACAAGGCGCCGGGCAAGATCCGGATCGCGCGTGGAAAAGACAGCCTGTGCCATGCGAAGACTGTCGAGTGTCAGGGCGAATAAAGCCGTTATCTCGCGGTGTCCCTCTTCAGAAAACTGCAGACCGCGGTCGATCTTCTTGGCGATTTCAGGAGCGATCCCCTTTTCGATGATGTCGCCGATATGCTCCAGATTGATTGCATATTCCACGATATCCATCGACTGCCGATGCTCGGCCGTACTCAGGCCATCGTGACCAAGCTTTGCGATGTAGACCTTGATGTCATGCTGTATGCGGTCGACCTGTCCTTCAAGCTTGATGATGCCTGCGAGCTCTGCCTGGTCATTGCGCGTATTTGCGCTGGCTGCCTGCGACAGCATTCGCTCGACAAGGTCTCCGACCGCCATCGCTTCACGGCTTGCGCCCGCCATGGCGGCGACTGGATGCGAGAGGTTGCTGCGATCTAGAAAACTGGTCTGGCTGTCATCCATCTTCGGGTCGGGCAATAGGGAGCTCGTCGCCTTGAGGAGTACCCTCGACAAGGGCCAGGCTACAAGCGCAAGGGCGAGATTGAAGGCAAGGTGCGCATCGACTGCAAAATTCGGATGTGGAAGCGGCGACGCCTCCAACAGCAACGCACCGTAGCCTGCCAATGGCAGAGCAAGGCAGACACCCGCAGCGCGCACGATCAGATTGCCAACCGCGACCCGCCTTGCGCTTGGAGGCGCTTTCAGCGTTGCTAGCACGGGGGGAACGGCGCCGCCAAGATTGGCTCCAAGGATCAGCACGATGACTAGACCGGTGTCGACCTGACCGCTTGCCGAGAGCGACAGGATGAGCACGACGACCGCAAGGCTCGATGATGCCAGGATGGCAAGGAATGCTGAAAACAGCAAAGCGACGGGCCACGCGTTTCCAAGCATCCTGATGAAGACGCTCAGCGCCGGCGATTGGCGCAAGGGTTCCGTCGCTGCTGAAAGCAAATGAAGCGACAAGAGCATCAGGCCGACGCCGATCAAAGCAACGCCGGTCCCCTGCACCGCCGTCGAGCGCCGGCGCATCAGGACAGCACCGACAAGAAGAAGGAGCGGTGACAGCCACTCAAGACCAAGCGCCACGATCCAGGCTGTGGCAGCCGTGCCGATATTGGCTCCGAGCAGAACGATCTGGGCCATTGCCGGGACAATCAGGTCACGCTCGACGAATGATGCTACCATGAGCGCGGTTGCGGTCGAACTCTGAAGGGCAATTGTCGCAATGAAGCCGGCGACCAACGAGCGAAAGCCGCTGCGCGTTCCCCTTGCCAGGCCAACCCTAAGCTTCGCGCCGAAGGCACGTGTCATCCCGTCCTTGACCTGGCTGAGGCCAAAGAGCAGGAGCGCAACTGCGCCAAAGAGATTGACGCTGACAATCGCCGATTCCATTAGCATCACTCACTATTTCCGCGGCGGCCACTTAACGCCGCCCACCCGCTTCGGACTTTTGCCTCGCTCAAGCGGGCATTCTGTCCATGACGTCGTCAAACTTTATCGTAACCGATTTACCGGCATTCTGAGCGCGATCGAGGAAGGATCCCAATGCACCGAAGAAGATCGCCAGGAAGCCCTCTGTCGTTTTGTCATGGGCTTGCGGTTGCTGCCCGCAGCACGCCGCAACGATGCGATAGAGTGCGAGCCTCTCGGCCTCGACATGACCGAAGGCCAGGCAAGAGCCCTGCCTGAGGCAGTAYCAATCAGCGATGAGCTCGGTCATCGGAACACTTTTGGCGAGTTCGATCGTTGCAGGATCGAGAGCGGGCAGAGCGTCTGTCACGCATTTGGCCGCTTCCCAAATGTTCATGACGGCAATTGAAGCCGCAACCTGGGCCGGCCATTCCTTCGCAAGATAGCGATGGATGACAAGCGCCTGTTTGTGCGCGCGCAAAAATTCACCGTAGCTGCTGGAGGCGAACGATCGATCGACCTCTTCCCCGCGAAATGCCACTTCCCTTGCATATCCATCCAGGATTGCCGGATTGACGGGAATGGAAGCCAGCTCGATGGCCGCGACCGATATCTCGTCGCTGGAGAGCGTCACGACCTTGAAGGCAGGCGGAAAGGCAACAAGCGACGGAACCGCGACATTCGTCAAGTTTCGATTGGCGCGTGTCCTCCGGGTCAGCCCCTCGACATGGAGATGGCCACTGAAATGAACTTCTATGCCGACTGTGAAAAACGCGTCCTGGACCGGCTGGCGAGGTGTGCGCCGCACGACATTCGTCTCGCCGAACAGGAACCGCTCGGCCTCTGCCGCACCGTCGAACGGATCCAGCGCCGGATAATGCGAAAAGGTAAGGAGCGTCTTGCCCAGCATCCGCGCGCGTTGCGCGACGTCGTTCATCCAGGAAAGGATGAAGGGCTTGGCGCGGAGCATTGCGTTCCAGCCACCGACAGTGCTGTCGGTAAATGCCGCCTCTACTCCACGCCCGAACGCGCCATTCAGCGGCTCAAACACATTGGCGTCAATCATCATGAGCCAAAGCCCGTCTTCTGGTTCGACAAGATAGGAGGCATCCATCAGCCGGTATTGATTCCGCCCGTCAGGCGATGCAGCGTCATAGAGACGGTCACACGAGGCGTCGGAGCCCCCGAAGGGACTTTCCCAGTGGAGGTACTCCGCTCGCCTGAAGTAGCCGAACTCGGCCATCGGACCGAGACCTTCAGGATATCCGGCGCAATACATGGCTCGGTTGATCACGGTACCCGGTCCAGCCTGCGTCTCGTCGCTGGATATCAGGATGGTATTGCCGTTGTCCTTCAAGAATTCCTTCGTGTGGTGGCGTCCGCAAGGCCCGAAGATGTCGTGATTACCAGGCAACGCGTAGAATGCCGTTCCATGAGCATCGCGGTACCGTCTCAAGATGCTGGCCAAAGCTTCGGTGGTGCTTTTCTGCCCGTCGTCGGTGTAGTCGCCAAGGAGAACGACGTGGCGGACACGCCGCTTGGCGACCTCGTCAAGTGCCGCTGTTAAGGCGCCAGCACTTTCATTGAAGACACGCGTCGATTGACGCGTGTCGGCCCAGCTGCGCAGGGACATCCCTTCACCGTCCGCAGTGTCTCCTGAAAGACAGAAATCGCTGTTCAGTTCATGGAAATGCGCGTCTGCGATCACCGCGATGTCGGAGAAACGGCGAACGCTCATCCGCCGGTCGCTCCTTGTTCGATGGTATCAATCCAGTTCGAGGCTCGCTTCGCTGCCGCCAAAAGCATTGGTTTGGGCGTCTCGAACCATTCTTCGGGGCGAAGTTCACGGCGCTCGCGAATGTGGGAAATGGCGTCCTCGATTGTTGGGAAAAGGTCGCGCTGTTGCCTATAAATGCAAAGCGCCACGAGCGCGACAGAACGGCTACGGCCGCTCCTGCAGTTGACCAATACGTTTCCGCCATCAGCGAAGGGGTACGTATGCCGCTTCGGCATGGTCTGGCGCAGGGCACCATCAAGGATGTAATAAGCCCCGAGCATCATCGTATCGGGACTTCCCTCCCCGTCGATCAGACCGACCTTGTAGTAGCGAATATCCCCATATCCTGAGGCCCTGACGTCTTCGCTCTCCGGTTCACCTCGCACGTAGTTTATGTCAAGATTGACGGCGCAATTGACAACGGTCGTAATGCCATGCCGACGAAGCAGACCGAGATCGCTCGCCCCGTCACTGCCGCCGATGTAAAGCGATGAGCCATGGGGGCCGAGGCCATCGGTGATCAGGCTGATTGCCGGGCGCGAATAGACTGGTCCATCCATCTCGAAATCCTTTGGTTGGTACGCTAACGCTTGTTCCGGCGCCTCGTGACTGTCATCAGCCGGAGGCAGCCAGCCTGTCAGCTGTTGGTGCAACGGCAATCGGAATACGGGCCGCATTGCTGACGCCGCTGGCCACCCCGGGCGCCGCCGCAAGCACAGGTCCACCAAATTCCAGGGTCCCAATTTCAAAAAACGGGCAGACGGCCCCGCCGGCTTCGCTGACGAGCAGCAATCCTGCCAGGCAGTCCCAGGCATTCATGTGGAGTTCGACATAACCGTCGGAACGGCCATCGGCGACATAGGCGAGAGCCATGGCACCTGACCCTGCCCGTCGCACATTGGCGCCAAGCGCAAGCAGCTCGCCCATCACACCAAGGTAGGTCTCATTCGGTACCCTGGTCGACCAGCCCATCTCGATGGAGGCGGCCTCGAACCTGTTGGTCCTGGCCGTATCAATTGATCGGTCGTTCAGCGTGGCGCCCTTGCCGCGTTCGGCGAAGTAAAGTTCGTCGAGCGCGGGATTGAAGATTGCGCCAAATTGTGTTTGCCCGGCCTCGACGTAGGCGATCGAAATGCAGAAATGTGGAATCCCGCGTGCAAAGTTCGCAGTACCATCGACCGGGTCGACCACCCAGATCCTGTCACCAATTACTCCGCCACCTTCCTCACCAAAAAAATGATCATCCGGAAAATGCTCGGCGATCACTGCGCGGATATGCGCCTCGGAAGCGGCGTCGGTCTCGGTCAGATAGTCTTGAGGACCCTTCATGGACGACGTTGCCGTCCGCTTTCGAAAGCCCTGCAGAACAAGCTCGCCGGCTGAGCGGATCACTGTCTTGCACAGCGCTACGCGTTCTTGAGCTTCACAGAATTCGGCTTCGCGCATGAGGCCCTCCAAATTGCACACGCGTTCATATTGCACACGCGTGCAAATACGTCAATAATGGTTTTGCAAGGCACCAAACGGATTCTCCGTCAAATATCTTGCAGGTTTGCTCACGCGTTCGCGGTGTTACACGGTGTCGATCCGGGCCACGAAATCGCGACGTGAGAGGTTCATTTGCACACTCGGCGAGCGTCTGATCGTCGCCTCCGACCCTATCTTAACCCGATAGGACTTATTAGGGTCTGACAAAACATGGAACTCGATTTGATGCCGAGAAAAAAGCAGAAGGTGGAAGCGCCGGGAAGCCGTCCGTCCCTCTTGGCGCAGTTGGCGCGGGAACCGGAAAAATTGTTTTCTGCGGCCTTCCGGCAACAATATGGTGCAGTCTGCTTCCGCTACATCGATGACACCGGCAACATTGAAGTCCTCCTGATTTCCTCCCGGGATTCCGGTCGATGGATTGTGCCCAAGGGCTGGCCGATGAAAAGGAAGAAGCCATATGAGACAGCTGAAATCGAGGCCTGGGAGGAGGCCGGCGTCAATGGCGTCGTGCACAAGACACCCGTAGGCCGCTATACCTACCTCAAGTTCCTCGACGATGGCGAGATCGCGCCGATCATCGTCGACCTGTTCCAAATTGAGGTGACGGACCAGAAGAACGTGTTCAAGGAAAAAGGGCAGCGGCAAATGGCCTGGCTTGCTCCGGACGAAGCTGCCCGGCGGGTTCGTGAACTGGAACTCAAATCACTGCTGGTGGACTTTACGCCGAGAGGCAAGCGCAGGAAGCAAGAACCCCCATTGGTGCCTGACGAAAAGCCATCGCGACAATGTGGAAACGAATGAGGGTCTTGAACGGAATCGAACCGTCGGTCCTTAACTTGATTTGATCACGCATCCGATTCGTATGCCAGTGCGCGGTATAAGATCCTCATGGGCAAATCGGCATGGCGCTCGGTGACCACAGGTAGCATCATTGCGCGAATTCTACCGCCGAACACCAAGGATATCGATCGAACACCGTTTGGGCTTCGGATCCGCCGGTGACGCCGAAGATGATGCGACGCCAAACGCCCGCGCAATTCGGTAGCGCCGATCGCAATTGCATCATCGTGACCGCTGCCAGCGCTTGGCGGCTTGGCGCTCTCCGGTATTGCTATAGTGCGTCCAGTAGCCGACATCGTGGTCTGGATGTCCGGCCACATCTGCAATGTATTCAGCATGCGATAGCGGTTATTGCCCGAGCGCAGGAGCCTGCCCGATTTCGGTTGAGCGGAGCGTCCGAATTCAACCGGCGCCGAAGCCCCCCGCTTGCCGGCGATCACAGACGTCCAAGAACCGTCCGCTTTCCGTGGATCGTCATTTCCGTGTCGTCCGCGTCGGCGCCATCTGTAGAAAGAAGGATGACGGCTCGATGGAGATGGAGATCGCCAGGGCGCTACCTCTTAGCACTTGTTGACTCACCCGCGGTTGAACAATAACTTGCTAACTCAGTCGTTAGGCTTGTCCTCTTATGACGGATCAATCTCTTCAGCGTCGCCTTGCTGCCATCGTCGTTGCCGACGTGGTGGGATATTCACGCCTGATGGAGGCTGATGAAGTCGCCACGCTGGCGAACCTCAGGGAACTCCGTTCTGGCGTTATCGAGCCGGCTGTGATGCGCCACAACGGTCGCATCTTCAAGGTCGTGGGAGACGGATTCTTAATCGAATTCAGTAGCGCGGTAGGCGCGGTCGCAGCAGCGTTGGAAATGCAACGGGCCACCACTGCTGTTGAGGCTCCCGGAGACCGGCGCCTGCTTTTGCGTGTAGGCGTCAATCTGGGAGATGTCATTGACGACGGTTCAGACGTCCTCGGCGACGGCGTCAATGTCGCGGCGCGACTCGAGACGCAGGCCGCACCGGGAGGTATCTGCATTTCAGCAAACGTTCACGGCGAGATCGTCGGCAAGATCCGCGACCAATTCTTTGATGGAGGCGAACGCTACCTAAAGAACCTCACTCGCCCGGTCCACGTGTGGCATTGGCCAGATGTGCCGCAGAGCATATTGCCGCTGCCCGAATGTCCCTCGATCGCTGTATTGCCGTTCACGAATATGAGTGGGGACGAAGCGGACGCGCCTTTCGTCGACGGCTTGACCGAAGACCTGATCATCGACCTTTCCCGTACGGCTGGCCTGTTCGTCATCGCGCGCAATTCCGTGAACGGCTACAAGGGCAGGCCGGTTGACGTACGGCTGGTCGCCCAGGAACTCGGCGTCCGCTACATCCTCGAGGGGAGCGCCAGACGCGCGAGGGGCCGTGTCCGCATCAAGGCCCAATTGATCGATGCGCTTGGCGGCCAGCACTTGTGGGCCGACCGGTTTGACAGGACGGTGGAAGATGTTTTCGAGTTACAGGATGAAGTTAACGCCAAGATTGTTGAAGCCCTCGTCGGCCGGCTGACCATCCCGAAGCAGCGCAATCGGCCGAAGAACCTTGAGGCCTACGATCTGTGTGTGCGCGCCCGCCGTCTGACGGAAGAGTCGCCGCAAACTGAGCGTGAGGCCTATATGCTGCTCCAACGCGCGGTTGAGCTCGAGCCATCATATGCCGAGGCGCTCGGTCTGCTCGCCTACAACCGTTGGCTTGCCTGGACTCATTTCGGCGAGCCTGAAGATCCTAACCGTCGGATGGCGGTGACGTTCGCGCAGAAGGCGGTCGACCTGGATCCCAACGATGCCGGCTGCCGTTACGTTCTGGGAACCATTTTGGCTTATGAGCGGCGATGGGAGGAATCGGAGGCCGCCTTCGCCAAGGCCCTGGAGCTGGACCCCAACCACGCCGACACCTGGGCCGCCATGTCAGACATGTCCGTGCTGGACGGCAGGGTTGCCGACGGACTAGCGCAGATCGAAAAAGCTTTGCGACTCAATCCCTACCCAACCTGCTGGTATCTTTGTCATCTTGGGCAGGCGCAATACGCCGCGCGTGACTATGAGGCGGCAACCGCTACACTCCGCAGGGAAGACACGTATCGTACCAACTCACGCAAATTCCTGGCTGCTGCGCTTGCGCAGTTGGGCCACAGTGAGGAGGCAAGGCGAGAAGCAGAATTGTTCCTGATCGCCCACCCTCATTTCACGATCGGTCATTGGCTCAGCTCCCAGCCGCTGCGCGATGCATCCGTACGAGACCACTTTGTCGACGGGTTCCGAAAGGCCGGCCTGCCGGAGATGTGACAGCGGGTGGGGACAATCGCGACGCGTTCGAGAACGTTGGAAATCATCCCAAGTTCCGTTGACGCGCGCCCCTTTCGACACCATCTGCTGCGAGATGCAAAAGACGAAGACGAAAAACAAGGAAAGCGACGATCCCGAGCTGATCAGGGAGTGGCCGCTTCCCGTGGAGGCGACCCTGGGATCTGGTGTCAGGGTGAAAGGGATCCTACAGGAAATCCGCTCCCGGCTACCATCCCCAGTCCGGAAATCGCTGGACATGCAGGCAGGCGGGCTCATTCTTGTCATGCCAGAGACTTCGAAGACAGCATTCAGAGCGACGGCATCGGCCGTTTCCAAGGCGCTCGACGACATCGCGGACCTTCCGATCATTCCCAGGGAGATTGAGGATATCCTGACCATCACGGCATCAGAGCGGAAGCGCTGGCTCGAAGACGGCCGCCTGCCCAGCGCTGGAACACGAACGGTCAGGCTGCAAGGGCGCGCAAGAAAGATCACCTTTCACGTATTCGACCCCCATGTTGTCGAAGATCTTCTCGACCGTAGCGCTGTGGACGAATGGCGCGAGGACGACGCTGCGGCTAAAGCGGAAAATCGCAGACGGGCCGCGTATCAGGCGAAGCTGACGCGCTCGCTGAAGAAAAAAGAAAAAACCGAACGACCCGATGAAGCCGCAACCGGGTTAATCGGATGGGACGAGTTCGGGATCGACGGCCTCCTTCGGTAGTGCCACCGCATGAAGATGTCGCGAGGGTGAACCGCAGGCATCGGCTTGTCGCGTGGATCCGGCCCGCCACCATGGGCGAACTCGTCACCCCTGCCCGTCGGCAGCTTGAACATGTCGCGATCCGCCTGACCGGACAGGTCTCCCGACAAATCGAAAAGCTGCTGCGCGACGAGATGCACGACATCCCCTTCCCGCCGGATCTTGCCGTTGATTGCCACCATCGAAGATCCCAGCACTACGCGCCGGCGCTTCTCGAAGCTGCCAGTACGACGACCTTCGCCCGGCCGCCCTCGTCCTCGATGGTCAAGAACATGACACCTTTCGCGAATCCGGCTTCTGGCGGACAAGGACCAGCCCGGCCGTCATCAGCCATCTCCCATCGCGGCCTTTCATGGCGCGCGCGCGATTACAGCGCCCCTCGCAGTGTGCGTCTGTCGCCTTCCGCCTTCGGACCACATTCTAGAATATCCCACACGTTCCTCGGGTCGAACTCGAACGGCAGCAAAGGGGCCGGCCGACTTCAGACCGTCTAGTTCTGGATAGCGACGCAGGGAAAGCGAACATGCTGCACTTCAGGAAAAAGCGTGAGCCCAAGAATTCACGGGGCCGGTGGCGGACTGGCAGCTTACGGCGTCCTCGACGAGATCATTCAATCGCCACCAGTTGAGGAAAGACCGCGGCCCCTTCAGTCTATCCCACGTTCTTTCCTAGAGCTTAATTTCAGCCCTCCAGAATTCTCGCGATCCTAACCAGATCTGCAACTGAGGATGCGTGCATTTTCCGCATCATGTGGCCGCGATGAAGCTTCACGGTGGCCTCGGCAAGTTGAACCTCAGCGGCGATCTGCTTGTTCAGCTTCCCGGCAACAACCAAAGTCATAATCTGCCGCTCTCGATCGGTGAGTTTGGAATACCTCAGGCGCACTGCTGCCGTTTGATTTGCCTCTTCCCGTCGGGCGCTATCACTCGCCAAAGCGCGGTTCACGGCTTCGAGCAGGTCCTGTTCGCGTACTGGCTTGGTAAGGACATCGATTGCTCCGGCCTTCATGGCGCGGACAGCCATCGCCACGTCGACATGAGCACTTATCAGCACGACAGACCTGGGGTGTCGGCTTTTCGCGAGCGCCTCTTGAAACTCCAGTCCGCTTTGACCCGGCAGGCGAATATCCAGAACAATGCAGCCAGCCCGATCCGGATCATCCGCAGCAAGAAACTCTGTCACCGAACCATGGGTTTCGGCGGTCAATTCGACAGATTCAAAAAGCCCTCTCAGAGCTTCGCGGACACTTTCGTCATCATCGATGATGATGACGGTCGGCCGGCCTCTTTTGCGATCATCCATCATACGGCGCCTGTATCCTCCGCCCTTGGCAAGGTGAATGAGAACACTGATCCTCCCCCATTTTCCGCCTCTGAAGCCCAGATCCGGCCACCATGCGCTTCGACGATGGAGCGGCAAATCGACAAGCCCATTCCGATACCATCGGCCTTCGTGCTGTAGAATGCTTCGAAAATCCGATCCAACTCACCGACCGGTACCCCACGGCCTGTATCCGAGATACTCACGATTACACGCTGTTTCTGAACCGCACATCTGATGGCGATGCGCTTTGCCCTTGGCGAAGCTGTCATCGCTTCAGCGCTGTTCATGACCAGGTTGAGAACAACCTGTTGCAGTTGCGTCCGGTCTCCTACGACTTCGATAGGCAATTCCCCCATATCGAGGCCGACCTCTATCTCACGCCTTTGCAGTTCGCCCGTCAAAAGACTCAACACCTCATGCAGGGCACCTTGTAAATCCGTCTGCTCCATTCGCGCTGGTGATTTCTGAGCCATTGCGCGGATACTCGTGATAATATCGCCCGCGCGATGTCCGTCCCGAACAACCCTTTCGGCGGCCATCCGCGCCTGCTCCAGATCAGTGTGGCCCGGTTGCAGCCAGCGCAGACATGTGCCAGCACTCGTGACGATTGCCATCAGTGGCTGGTTGACTTCATGGGCAATCGAAACGGCAAGCTCCCCTGTGGCCGTCATCCGCGTCACGTGCGCGAGGTCACTCTGGCTCTGCCGCAGGGACTCTTCAGCCCGCTTGCGATCCTCGATATCAACGACGACGCCGTACCATCTCACAACATTTCCGTCTGCATCCAACAGCGGGCTTTGTCGCAAGTTGAACCATCGATATTCGCCATCGGCGCGTCTGATACGAGCATCGACCGGGCGACTTATTTTCGAAGCAACAATCTCGTCCCATGCCGCACGCATCGGCTCGACGTCATCAGGATGAAACATGCGATAGAAGCCGAAGCCGACAATTTCATCAAAAGGCATACCGACATAATCGATCAAGTTGCGATTGAAATATTCAAGCCGTCCATCCGGGGTGCAGGACCAGGCCATCGCGGGTATGGTGTTGATGATAAGATTCAGCTTATGCTCACTTTCCCTAAGAGCAGCTTCGCTGTCCCGGAGAGCAATCTCCGCACGTTGTAGGTCTTCGATATCGATATTGCAGCCGAACCAACGCACGATTCCGTTGGCATCAACCAGCTTGCGGCCCGCGAAATAGAACCAGCGGTAGTTGCCGTCGGCTCCGCGGATGCGTCCCTTCAGAACGGTGTGGTCGGAATGCTCAAGGTCTCTCTTCCAAATGTCCACCATGCTTGGGATATCGTCAGGATGATATAAGTCCAAAAAACCCCATTCGAGGATTTGATCAGCGGGGCGACCTGCGTAGTCCAACCAGCTTTTATTGACAAAATCCGCGCTGCCATCCGGTCTTGCAGACCATACGAGAACCGGAAGCGAATTGATGATCAGGCTGAGGTTCTCTTCGCTGGCCGCAAGTGCAGTCTTGGTTTCCTTCAATGCGTTTTCGGCCTGCTTGCGGTCTTCGATATCCAGGACGACGCCATACCATCTTGTGACATTTCCTTCGGCGTCGAGCCGAGGTTTCTGCCGAAGCGTGCACCAGCGATATTGGCCATCTGCGCGCTTGAGCCTCCCCACGACCTCTCTGGCAGTCTTCGAGGCCATGATAGCATGCCATTCAGAAGCGAGATGTGCCGTGTCGTCAGGGTGAAACAACTTGTAGAAGCCCTCTCCGGAAATTTCCTCAAGCGGCGCACCGATAAATTCGAGAAAATGCTGGTTGGCAAAATCCAGCATGCCTTCCGAGGTTGCTGACCACACCATGGCGGGGATCAGGTCGATAATGGGATCGGTTTCCGGCTCTCGTTCCACAACCCTCTCCGTTCAGAGTTCGGGACGACTTCCTGTCAGGAAATGTAGAAGGATGGTCAATCGTCCGCCGGAAATAGTTACGGGATTTCTGCGGGTTGCGTAAGGACAAATCAATAGACGAAGGTCTAGGACGGCAATGCCATTGTCTAGTTGCGAGTGACCTAGATCGCAATTGAGCGCAGTCGAAAACCAGCCTACTCCTATCCATCGAGGCGCTTAATTAACGACGACGACGGCCGGTCCGCCCGCGCGTTCATACCCAAGATTTACGTGCATCGAATTCCACACAACTGACACGTCCGACCTGGGGCTGTCGCCTCCGGTACGTTGTTTATCGCGGGCAATTGCTCGGCAAGTACGGCCAAAGCAACCCTCATTCAGAATTTTCGTTTCATCTCGACTTATGAGGAGACTATCATGCGTAGCTTGATTATGTGCCTGATGCTGGCGACCGCCAGCATGACTGCCGCAACAGTTGTGTCCGCGTTTCCCGCGCAGGCCACGACAGATGTTCGCGAGGCTCTGGTTCCCATCCACTACCGAACTGCAAAGATCGATGGCCTCGATATCTTCTACCGGGAAGCCGGTCCGGCCGACGCTCCGGTCGTGCTGCTGCTTCATGGCTTTCCCACATCGTCTCATATGTTCCGGAATCTGATTCCGCTTCTTGCAGACCGGTACCATGTCGTCGCGCCGGATTATCCGGGCTACGGGCAAAGCGCCACTCCCGATCGCAGTACGTATGCCTATACGTTTGCCGCGACCGTTGACATCGTCGACAAGCTGATGGTTCGTCTGGAAGCCAAGAGCTACGCGATGTACGTCATGGATTATGGTGCGCCCGTCGGCTATCGCCTGGCGCTGAAGCATCCGGAACGGGTCAGCGGCCTGATCATCCAGAACGGCAATGCCTATGATGAAGGACTGAAGGAATTCTGGGATCCCATCAAGACCTACTGGTCCGATGGATCAGCAAAGAGCCGCGAAGCGCTCTCCGGCTTGCTCACGCTCGAAACCACCAAGTTCCAGTACACCGACGGCATGGAAGACGTGTCGCGCATTAGCCCGGACAACTGGGTTCACGACCAAGCCCTTCTGGATCGCCCTGGGAACAAGGACATCCAGCTCGATATGCTGTACGATTACCGAACCAACGTGCCGCTGTATCCTGACTTCCAACGTTTCTTTCGTGAGCGCAAGCCACCCACGCTCATCGTCTGGGGCAAGAACGATTTTATCTTTCCCGAGGCAGGCGCTCATCCTTACCTCAAGGATCTACCGGATGCAGAAATCCATATCCTGAACTCAGGTCATTTTTTGCTCGAAGAAAAGTTGGATGTCGCTGCTCCCCTTATCAACGACTTCCTGGATCGCAACGTCGCCAAGAAGTGACTAGCCATGGTCGCCGGCGGCGTGACCGAAGCTCCGCCAAATCGAGGTCGCACCGCTGAATAGCGGATACTATATTTCGAATTTGGAGGCACCCATGCCTTACCATTTTTTGGAAGTTGCAATCACTCCGAATGTGCGGCAGGCCCAAGCTGAAATGGGTGCTGATCAGATATGGTTAGGCGAGCACCATTGCGCGTCTGATAGTTTCACCGAGAGTGAACTTGCCTTCATCGCCGCACGAGACAGCTTCTATATCGCCTCTGTGTCGGAAACCGACTGGCCCTATGTCCAGCATCGCGGTGGACCGCAGGGCTTTCTCAAAGCCGTCGACAACAAGACGCTGGCTTTCGCCGACTACCGGGGTAACCGCCAATATATCAGCACCGGCAACTTTGTCGCAAACGACCGGGCCTGTCTCTTTTTAGTCGATTATCCGCGACGCGCCCGTCTCAAGATCTATATGCATGTCGAGACGCTGGCACTCGATGCCGACCCGGCACTGACCGACCTTGTTTTCGATGCTGGCTACCGGGCGAAGGCCGAGCGGATTTTACGGCTACGCCTGGAGGCTTTCGACTGGAATTGCCCTCAGCACATCACCCCCCGCTACACCGAAGGCGAGGTGGAGAAAGCGGTGACACCGTTGCGCGAGCGTTTGGGTCAACTGGAATCGGAAAATACAGAGCTGCGTGCCCGGCTCGCCGCCGCCTTGGGAGAAAAATAATGGACGCCACAAGTCCACCTTTGCCTCCGTTTTCAACGGCTTCAGCAACAGAAAAGGTTCGACTTGCCGAGGATGGCTGGAATAGTAGCAACCCCGAAAAGGTAGCGCTGGCCTATAGCAAGGACAGCCAGTGGCGCAACCGCTCGGAATTTGTAACCGGCCGCGAAGCGATCGTTGGCTTTCTAACCCGGAAATGGCAACGCGAGCTCGAATATCGACTGATCAAGGAGCTTTGGGCCTTTACCGGCAATCGCATCGCGGTTCGCTTTGCCTATGAATGGCATGACGACAGCGGTAGTTGGTTTCGGTCATACGGGAACGAAAATTGGGAGTTCGGAGCCGATGGGCTCATGCAAAAACGCTTCGCTTGCATCAACGATTTGCCGATCCTTGCCGCGGATCGACGCTTCCACTGGCCGCTTGGCCGGCGACCGGATGAACACCCCTGCCTCAGCGATTTTAGCTTTTAAAGCGAGGACAAGATGAAGCGTTCGACCTACCACCGCATCAATATCGACGGTTGCGAGATGTTCTATCGGCAAGCCGGGGAGCCAACAAAACCGATCCTGCTGTTGCTGCACGGTTTTCCGTCTTCAAGCCACATGTTTCGTGATCTCATGCCACTGCTCGCCGATCGGTTCCACTTGATCGCGCCGGATATACCGGGGTTCGGTCAGTCACAGGCGCCCTCGCGTGAAAATTTCGCCTACACCTTCGACAATCTTGCCCACTGCGTAAAAAGGTTCATTGAGGTTTTGGGCTTCGAGCGATTTACGCTCTACGCTTTCGATATCGGTGCACCGATCGGCTTCCGCATCGCGATGGAGTATCCCGAGCGGGTGACCGCGATTATCTCCCAAAATGGCAATGCCTACGAAGAAGGGTTGAGCGACGTCTGGAACCCGATAAAGCGATACTGGTCCGAGCCGACGGAGGCCAATCGGGACGCACTACGGGAAATCATGAGACCTCCCGCCATTCGTTGGCAATACGAACACGGCGTTTCCGACTTATCAACGGTGTCTCCCGACGGGTATTCGCTCGATGCCTTCTTCATGGCGCGCCCGGACGCTGAAGAAATCCAGCTCGACATTGCACTCGATTACGCGAGCAATGTCGCTCTATATCCGATGTTCCAACGCTATTTACGCCAGAACCAGCCGAAGTTTTTGGCTATCTGGGGCGACAAGGATCCATTCTTTCTACCTGCCGGCGCAGAAGCCTTCAAACGGGACCTGCCGAATGCCGAGATTCGCTTCGTCGATACAGGGCATTTTGCACTAGAGACGCATGCCTTTGAAGTCGCCGCTGCGATCGTGAATTTCCTCACCTAGCTGCCGTTGCAGTAGCCGGCGTTCGTCCCCAGCCTGGCCGAACCGCGGCGCCTCCTCGCTGTCTTATCGAAATTTTCAAGGACACTGCCATGGATCGTCTAATAAACTCGCGCCAACTTGTGCCCGAAGAAGATATCATTGAGGTGAGAGCATTTGTTGACCTGTTCATGATCGCACCGCAGACGGTCGTGGACGAGGCTGAGTTTTGTTGCATGCAGCTGGGTGCAGGTTGCGCAATATCGCTGCCCTCAGCGCCCGCAATTGGTCTCAACCGCATTCTTGGTCTTGCCGCGCTCGATGACGTCGAAAAGGCCTACGAATGGATGACCAAAAAGACAGGCCGCCGCTATTTGCAAATGAACACCGACGTCGTTCCTCTTCAGGTACTCGATTGGATAAGGACACGAGGCCTGTTTCCTGAGGGGAACGGATGGGCAAAGCTGCGACGAGCAGCTCCAGCCGCTCCGCTCGCCCACGCTGGAGAAGTCACCACCCGAGAGGTAAATATAGACGAAGCCGAAATTTTCGGTTCGATGATGTGTGCCGGATTTAACTTTCCAGTAAAGCTGATACCGCTCTGGTCTGCAATCGTCGGGAAAGAAGGTTGGACTTGCTTTTTCGCTGAGCTAGGCGGCAAGCCGATAGCGACAGGTGCGATGTACGCGTCAGGCAACTTTGCATGGCTCGGCGGCGGCGCGACAGTTCCCGAATTTCGTAATCGCGGCGCGCAGAAGGCTCTTATTGCTGCGCGTCTAAATCATGGCGCCCGTCAGGGCGTCCAGACATTCGTCGTCGAAACCGCCCAGCCGTCGGCCCAAGAGCCGAACATCTCTCACGCGAATCTCATCGCAACCGGATTTGAACAGATTTACTCGAGAGTGAACTACCGATTTACGGATGCTTCATAAGATGCGTCAAGCACCATGGCTCTGAGCCTCGAGTTGCTGCTTTCTTTCAAGTTGTCGTGCTTGGCGGACGAGCGCTTCGAATTCGGAAAGAACGTTGTCCTCTTCTAAATCCAATTATGCACCCACACCGTCCTCGATGACCGAGCGTTACGCGTGTTGAACGGTTGTCGCGCACTTATCCTCGGCGACACCATCCGAGCGGTCGCCGTTGCCGTAACTTCGGTCTCCGACCGCGATCGCCGTCTGAGTGTCCGCAGGATTAGAAGCAGTTGCCACTACAGCCTGCAAAAATTCGCCTGCCGCCGACTGGAGTCGTCCCGCCAACTGCGCAGCAAGTCTGGCGATCACATCAGGTAGGAAACCTCCTTTTCGAAGAACCTGGAGTTTTTGCATCGGCGATCTTTTAGCCGGCGGGCCTTTGCCTTGCGCATCCGAAGTCCATATTTGCCTGCAATTAGATCCTAAGACCGTGTACTGTGCCAAACGTCGAAATCGAGGATCAGCGGACATGGACGAGGAGGGCTTGGCTGAGATCTCAGCTCGGTATGTTCGCTTCGCCGACGCAGAAGCCCTCGGCCGTTCGCCGCTCTACGAGGCGTTAGCTCGTGCGGTTGCGGCAGACCGGGAGACCCTCGGCTTCCTATCGACTCTCCCGGACATGAAAAGGCAACCGAACCTTCTGCTTGCGGCGGTGCGTCACCTGTTCGGCACGCCGACGGGCTGGACCGAGTTCCGACGGGTGCTCCTGGCCCATCCCGACGCTGTTCGTTCGCTGATGCTCGAGCGTTCGACACAAACCAACGAACCAGGAAGGTGCGCTTCGCTACTCCCCGTCCTGGCGCGATTGCCACAGCCGCTGGCGCTCCTCGAAGTCGGGACCTCCGCAGGGCTCTGCCTCATGCCCGATCTCTATGGCTACGACTACGGACCCCATTGCCGACGGCCGCACCACATGTCGTCTGGCGGGCGGGGTTGGACCTGAGTCCGATCGATGCGTCAGATCCTGCGCAAGTCGCATGGCTTGAGACGCTGGTCTGGCCAGAGCAGACGGAACGGCTTGCCAATCTGCAGGCCGTTTGGTTTATAAATCAGGGAAAATCTAAACTTGACTGATGGTTTGGATATTGCCTATAATATAAACCATGAGTAAAGATTTTTCGGGAAAGCTAAACCATCTGCAGCGTGAGTTACCCGAGGGGCTTGTCGTGGACTCGGCGTGGCTGAAGGCACGGGGCTACTCCGCACAGCTGTGCCGCAAGTACGTCACGAATGGCTGGCTGGAGCGATTGACGCACGGCGTCTATCGCAAGCCCGGCGGCAAACTCCTGTGGGAGCACGTCGTCATTTCGCTGCAAACCCTGCTCATGAAGCCCCTCCTGGTCGGTGGTGGGACGGCACTCACGCTTCACGGCTTCTCCCATTATCTCAGACGGGACGAGCAAGAGGTCCATCTATACGGCCCGGAAGACTCGCCCACCTGGCTCAACAAGCTGCCGCTGCAGATCGCATTCGTCTCTCACAATAGTGGCGCGCTGTTTCGCAATGAACCGATCCATTTTGGACTGACAAGTCTTGGCTGGAATCTGAAAGACAGCAGCCAAACCGGCGACGAAAGCCCGCAGGGCCGGTCATTCCGCGTCATGCCGTGGGGGCAGTGGGACTGGCCACTGACGCTATCAACCCCCGAGCGGGCCGTCCTTGAAATGCTGGACGGACTGCCAAGCCACGAGAGTTTTGATCGGGCCGACAAAATCATGGAAGGGCTCACAACCCTCAGCCCCCGGAGACTGCAAAAGCTGCTGCTTGACTGCAAGAGCATCAAGGTGAAGCGCCTGTTCTTCTTCTTCGCGGACCGCCATAACCATCCGTGGCGAAAGCACCTCAATAAGGAGGCCATCAATCTGGGAACCGGCAAGCGGATGCTCGTGCCGGGCGGACGCCTGGATCCGACCTATCTAATCACCGTTCCGGAGGAATTGTATGCCGGTCAATGAACGGTACCGCCAGCAGGTCGCTCTGCTGGTACAGACGATCCCTGCTGTTGCCGAGGAAAAGGACTTTGCCCTCAAGGGCGGCACCGCCATCAATCTGTTTGTCCGCGATATGCCGCGCCTCTCGGTCGATATCGACCTTACATTCCTGCCGGTCATGCCGCGCGATGAATCGCTGGCCGCCATCGAATCCGCGCTCCTGCGGATCAAGAAACGGGTCGAAGATTCGGTTGCAAGCCTGCGCGTCTTTGAAAGCCGCCAGAACGACGGCAGCCTGACGCGCCTTGTCGTTCAGGACAGGAACCGTACGCAGATCAAGATCGAAGTCACGCCCGTTCTGCGCGGCTGCGTCTTTGCGCCCGGGATGAGGACTGTGTCAGCAGCAGTCGAAGAGGAGTTCGGTTTTGCGGAAATCCAGGTCGTTTCGTTCGCTGACTTATACGCCGGCRAGATAATGGCGGCTCTCGACCGGCAGCATCCGCGCGATCTTTTCGATATCAGGGATTTGCTGGTCAATGAAGGGATCAGCGACGAACTGCGCCAAGGCTTTATTGTCTATCTCATCAGCCATGGGAGACCCATCGCCGAAGTGATCACGTCTGGCCAGAAGGACATCACGGCTGAATACGAGAAGAATTTTGAAGGCATGGCCGTGAATGATGTTCCGCTCGCCGACCTTCTCGATGCGCGCGCGCAACTCGTTGAAACCCTAATCGGCGCAATGCCGATGCCGCACCGCGAGTTTTTGGTCGGATTCAAAAAGGGCGCGCCAGACTGGGACAAACTCGGACTGGCCGGGGCGGCAGACTTGCCGGCGGTGAGATTCAAGCAACAAAATCTTGATAAGCTCAATGGTAGTACAAGAGCGAGACTGACCGAACGACTGGCAACAGTATTGGGAATCGGCGAGTACTAAGCCACGCGTGATGAAGAAGACGAAAAGAAGGCGAAGTGTTTTTAAAGATCAACCGCGTCAAAAACCTGGGTGTCTTCTCGGACTACGCCTGGGACGCCGGGCTACCCGCGTTCGAGCGCTTCAATGTCGTGTTCGGCGAAAATGGCTCAGGCAAGACTACGCTTTCAAGATTGTTCGACGACTGCAACGGTAGCCAAGCGCCTTCATCGTCCATGCCAGGCAACGGCCATGGCTCAGATAGTGCTCGACGGCAATCCGCTTCTGCTCATCCGGATACCGTTGTTTGGTGCGTAGATAGCCCGCCGGCAAGTCGTGACCACGTTCGTACTCGCGACACCAATGCTTGAGTGCATTCTTCGCCGGGCAGCCCAACTGACGGATCGTGGCCTTCACGTGTTTACCAAGCTTGATGTAGAGCTGCACGGCCGTCATACGGTCTTCGTACGAATACATGAACTATCTCCTGTTGGTCCAAGAATTCGTCCGCACCTCCTAAGTGTCAAAGTAAAATTCCCCACTGCCGCCGCCGCAATGCCGCCGCGTGTCGGGGGGTGGGTGAGTCAGCCGACAGCGCAGCCTGTCCCAGTGGAACTGGCTTTATAGCGGTTCCACCTTTAGCGCGAACACTTCCTTGCGGCTTTAGGCACACGAGAAGAGCCTTGGTCATTCGACCGCCGCGTATCGGTAGTCCATGTTTGACTGCCATTAGATCCGAAGGTCATGTACTGTGCCCGACGTCGAAATCGAGGATCAGCTGATATGGACGAGGAGGGCTTGGCTGAGATCTCAGCTCGGTATGTTCGCTTCGCCGACGCAGAAGCCCTCGGCCGTTCGCCGCTCTACGAGGCGTTAGCTCGTGCGGTTGCGGCAGACCGGGAGACCCTCAGCTTCCTATCGACCCTGCCGGACATGAAAAGGCAACCGAACCTTCTGCTTGCGGCGGTGCGTCACCTGTTCGGCACGCCGACGGGCTGGACCGAGTTCCGACAGGTGCTCCTGGCCCATCCCGACGCTGTCCGTTCGCTGATGCTCCGGCGTTCGACACAAACCAACGAACCAGGAAGGTGCGCTTCGCTGCTCCCCGTCCTGGCGCGATTGCCGCAGCCGCTGGCGCTCCTCGAAGTCGGGACCTCCGCAGGGCTCTGCCTCATGCCCGACCTCTATGGCTACGACTACGGCCACAAGGCGATCCGCGCACCCGTGATGGCCTTGGAGCCGCCCGTGTTCCGTTGCTCCGCCAGCGAGATGACCCCATTGCCGACGGCCGCACCACATGTCGTCTGGCGGGCGGGGTTGGACCTGAGTCCGATCGATGCGTCAGATCCTGCGCAAGTCGCATGGCTTGAGACGCTGGTCTGGCCAGAGCAGACGGAACGGCTTGCCAATCTGCAGGCCGCCTCGCAGACAGAGAGGCTTTCGCCGAACAGGCGATGCGTCTCGCTCCGTATTGGGTATCGAACGAGTTCCCCCGCGCATTCCCGTCCATCGCCACGCGAGCAGGAACAAGCTGGCCACCCGGGCGCTTCCTCCTATCTGTGAACCGCTCTCCTGTAGCCTGGACCGACCCGCATGGAGCTTCGCTCACATGGATCGCAGACGAGCTCAAGGGCCCGGCCGATGCAGAGCATTTGCGCTAAAGCTTGCTCAGGGCGGGCCCTCCCGAATGGCCGGAACGTTCGGCCTCGCCTTTGATTGCAGACATTAGCCAAAAATTCGCGAGCACGCCAAGAAGAAGAAATCGCATGAGCTTGATCTCTGCTATGGAACTTCGGCATAGCGGATGATGCTCTGATTTTGTACGTTGGCGACTAATTCATCAGAACGAGACAAAAATCGGCGGAGCAAAGGTGAGGAATTTGAATCGTTGTATCCTAAGGTGAGATCAATTGTCGGAGGCACACCCTCTAGCGCTCTAGCGACGACATTTGGCGTCAGCATATTTTGCGCATAAAGCGGAATAAGCGTTATTCCACCGGTAGACACGACGAGCGACATTGCTGAAGGTAGGCCGTCACCCTCGTACTCTGCCTTGAGGGTGATCCCGACGTTCGACGCGTAGTCTTGGATCACGGATTGCAATACGGGAGAAATTCTGGCCGAACTGACGTAAGTTTCGCGGGCAAGGTCCTGCGGCCGGATCTTTTTGCGCGACGTCAAGCGATGGTCCGCCGGCAGTACGGCGATCAGTGGCTCCTTGGCTAAAAACTTGAAGGACACACCAACACTCTGCGTCTCGGGGCGAAGGAAAGCGACGTCCAGCTTGCCACGCATCAGTGCCAGAGCAAGGTCCGGGGAAGACTGACTGGACAGTATGATTTCAACCTCCGGCGCTTCCTCACGAATAATGCGCAATGCATGCGGTAGCCACACGACCTCTTGTCCTGCGAGAAAACCGATAACGAACGACTGCTTTTCCGGCCGTTCTGCCCGCCGAGCCCCTTCCGCAGCCGCCTCGACTTGCAATAACGCCAGCCGTGCGTGATCAAGAAACACTTTACCGGCGGCGGTAAGCGTCACGCCGCGCGGCTGCCGTTCCAGCAGTTTTACACCGACTTCGGTTTCCAGATCGCGAATTTGCCTGCTGAGTGAGGGCTGGGAAGTGTGTAGCCTTCGCTCGGCTGCGGTCAATAAGCTTCCCTCCTCGGCAACAGCAACAAAATAGCGCAAATGCCTCAGTTCCATCGGGTCCTCGCTATACCTTCAAGGCATAGCTCGAACGTACAAGGTATTTGTCTTTGATAGAAGGAGATTTAATTAACGTCGCAATTTTGGGATATAATCGAACGCGCCTCACCGGAGGTATTTCGCAATCAACTGTGTCCAAAAAGGAATGTTTAACAGGGCAGATGGAGCGACTCGATGCCTACAATCACTACCACGGACGGCGTAAACATCTTCTACAAGGACTGGGGCTCAGGCCAGCCAATCGTTTTCAGCCACGGCTGGCCGCTGTCGGCGGATGACTGGGACGCCCAGATGGCCTTCTTCCTTCGCCACGGCTACAGGGTGATCGCCCACGACCGGCGCGGCCACGGCCGGTCCGACCAGCCCGGCACCGGCAACGACATGGACCACTGGGTTGCCGACCTCGCGGCCCTGACCGAGCACCTCAACCTGCGTGAGGCGATCCACATCGGCCACTCCACAGGTGGCGGTGAGGTGGCTCGCTATGTCGCCCGCCACCCGGAACGCGTCGCGAAGGCGATACTGGTCGCCTCCCTGACCCCGAACATGTACCGGAGCGAGGAAAACCCGTCCGGTCAGCCGCCGGAGTGGTTCGAAGCGATCCGCGCGGGCGTGCTGGGCAATCGGTCGCAGTTCTTCCGGTTCGTCCCTGAGAACCCGTTCTACGGTTACAACCTCGACGGAGCCGAGCCTTCGGAGGCGATCATTGCGAACTGGTGGCGCCAGGGAATGGCCGGTGGTGCCCTGGCTCACTACGCGACTGTCGACTCTTGGCTGGAAGATTATACCGAAGACCTCAAGAAGATCACCGTGCCGGTGTTGGTGATGCATGGTGAGGCCGATCAAGTCGTCCCCTTTGCAAGTTCCGTGCCGCGTGCGGTCGACCTGCTCAAAAACGGGTCGCTGAAGACCTATCCTGGCTACCCCCATGGCATGCTGACCACACATGCAGATGTCCTCAACCCCGACCTGCTCGCGTTCATCAGGTCTTGACGACATCGACCGGACCGCGGCCTTCACCCAACGTCGGCCGGACGATCTGTCACCCGGCAGTGCCGGGTGACACCTGCCGCCATCGACATGCCCGCATGGCTGGCGTTGCTGTCGTCTTTGAGTTTTATGGCGCTCAGCTCGATGGCGGCTTTTGGGACACTGACCATAGTGTCTGAACGGCTGAGATCGGGGCGCAAAGCTGTTATTGCCCGAGGCATCTTGGTCTTAAAGGGAATAGAACGGGTTCCCCCGAGGCTACGGCATCTCTATCGAAGCCATGGATTAATAACTTTCAATCCAACGGCTTCGAAGGTGCTTGTATCGCGTGTTGTAACCGAAAGGCCGTTGGCCGCTGCTGTGGCTGCAATATATCGATCCGCCTTAGCGATAGCCTTTCCGGATACTCGAGCCCGCACCATCAGTTCCGAGTAAATTGCGACGTTGCGAGATCGAAGGGGAGGATACGCGCGGAAAAATGCGGGAGCACTTCACCTTCGAGAGGATCGTGAAGAATGGTTTGCCGTTTGCCCGGGGGCTGCGATACCGAAACGAAGTTCAGCGAACCACGGTCTGGTCAGGAACTGGCTTCCAAGGCTCCGATATCACATTGGTGTCAAGCAGGATCATTCGAAAGTCATCGGTTCTGCAGGTGTCTCATCGCGATTCTGCTGCAGAGCTTCGACGTCCAAATTGGAGAGGTGCGTCGCGCCCAATGCCCGCTAATAGCGAGCCCAGCTTAATGCGTTCAGAAGGGCGAACCGCCGCCTCGATAATGTCACGAATTTCGGCCTCGGTGCTGCGTCCGTGATGAGCCGCGCGTACGCGTGGGCCGCGATGTGTTTCATCAGAAATATTGTGAATAGTAACTGCCGGCATCGATATCACCTAACCATGATTGATGACACTGATATCAACAAACATAAAATGACGTTTCTATCCAAGCATAATTTGTGTCGCTGCCCGTGACCTGCGCGGCGCCGCCGTTTTTGATGACTGCGTCACTGGCCGCGGTCGGCGCGCGCCGCCGGCACTCAAATACGCAGATTTGGTTTTCCAGCCTGCGAGATATCTACTGCCGAAGTGCGCCCGGCCGCATGTGACTTATCTCCTCACCGTTTTTTGCCCGGCATTGCGCTTTTCATAGAATGTAATGAATTCTTCGAACGGGAGGGCTTTCGAGTATAACCAACCTTGCCCGAACTGAACGCCGGACTGACGCAGGATCGTTTCCTGTTCAGCTGTTTCGATACCTTCCGCGACCATCTTGAGTTTCAGGCTATGGGCCATCTCGATGATATGAGGTGTAACCAGGCTTGTCGCGGCATTCCGACCGATAGCGTCGACGAAGGACTTGTCAATTTTGAGTACCGTGATGGGCAAGCTCTCGAGCAATGACAGACTGGAGTATCCCGTCCCGAAATCATCGATCGCGATCACATGGCCGGCGTCGCGCGCTTTCGCCAGGGTGGTCCGGGCAATGTCGGCGTGAATGAAGCCGCGCTCCGTCACCTCCAGCCAGACCTGCGACGCTTGCACGTCAGCCGCATGAATCTCGTCGGTGATCAATGTCAGGAACTGACCGCTTTCCAGGTCCTGCGGCGATATGTTGATCGCAACATGCATGTCGCGATGCTCGGCGAGCGCCGTTTTCATGTTCAAGATGACGTTTTGGATCATGATCGCCGTGACTTGACCGATCATTCCGTTCTGTTCTGCGAAAGGAACGAAGAGGTCTGGTCTGACCCACGTGCCATCGGGCTTTTGCCACCGTACCAAGGCTTCAGCACCGATGCATCGACCACTCGATAGTTCGATGATTGGTTGATAATGCGCGAGAAGCTCTTTCTTGTGAAGACCCGTCGCAAGCTCGCCTGCGAGTGACAATCGCTGGCGCGATACCCAAACGATCAGAGCGATCAGAGCAAGTGATATTCCGACGCCGATCGGGACCATCTTCCAGAGTTCGCTGTCGGTACGCCAGTCGGCGACGCTCCGGTTGGAAATTGCAAACGCGGCAAAATCCTTGCCTCGACGGGAGGCAAAGACTTCACTTTCGTTAAAGCCGCTGGTTTCTTCTTTGACCAGCCGCGAGACAAGTTCCGGGTCGGCATCGCCAGAAAGAGCGATCGGTTGTCCGTCCAGGGATGCAATACCCAGCAGCATGGGTGTGTCGTGAAGGACATCGACCAGTCGTGCCCGCTTCAGCAGTGCGTGATAGTCACCGTGGCTGACAACAACCATGCCATTTGAGGGCGTCGAGATGCCTCCTCCATTCAGACGCAAGGAATATCCGTCCGACAGTGGGATGCTCTTTTCAGTGAGCCGCATCTCATTGCGAACAAGTCCCCAGGTGTTGCAGATCACGCGCCCACTGCTCGTTATGGCGATTTCCTCCACCGAGAGGGCATCCGTCGTCAACTGCTGCAAGCGGGCGATGTCATCAGGCGAGCAGGTCTGTCGCTGCTCAGAGGCGAGCAGGTCCAACGCTGCACGAGCCCGGGAAATATTCAGGTCACCGCGCTGCAGCGTCCAGTCGGCGTAATCGGCCAAGTGTTGGCGCTCCAGTGCGAATGCGCGTTCCCGAGAAATATAAAAGGCCGCCAATAGCGGTAATGCTCCGGCGCAAATTGCCAGCCCGAACGCAATCGCTAAAATTCCATTTCGCCGCAAGTTGGCTTCCTCGGAAACTTCGGATCACTGCAATTGGGCGAAGTTAACACGCTTTCGAGTTGTCGGAGCTATAGAATTACTCTCGCAACTGAATTGGTCTCCGACGATCAAACCGCAGCCGTTTCCACCAGCTTCAACCTTACGGTCAACGGGCGCGCTGGCTTCGACGGCATCGGCGCCACTATACCGAGCGATCGGAAGGAACTCCGCGATCCCTAATTTTCGAACACCTTTTAAGGTCCGTGTCGACGCGCTCGTAGCGCTCCGATCAGTGAGTTGCACGAAGGACGTCGTGCGGTCATCTCGCCAGCCATCCGCCATCGACAGGCAAGACGATGCCGTGGACATAGTCGGACGCCTGTGATGCCAGGAACACGGCTGCGCCACCGAGTTGCGCGGGATCGCCCCAATGGCCGGCCGGAATGCGGGCAAGAATGCCGGCGCTGCGCTCACGATCCTCGCGAAGCGCGGTCGTGTTGTTGGTCACGAAATAGCCCGGAGCAATGGCATTGACATTGATGCCTTTGCCCGCCCATTCGCAGGCCAAGAGACGCGTCAGTCCGGCAAGCCCGCTCTTCGAGGCCGTGTAGGAGGGAATGCGGATGCCGCCCTGGAATGACAATAGCGAGGCGATATTGATGATCTTGCCCCTGCCACTCGCGAGCATATGCCGGGCGGCAGCCTGCGACAGAAAGAAGACGCTCTTCAGGTTGATGTCCATGACCGCATCCCAATCGGCCTCCGTGAAGTCGATGGCATCGGCACGGCGGATGATGCCGGCATTGTTGACCAGGATGTCGAGCTTGCCAAAGGTCGCTACCGTTTCGTCGACGATTGCCTTTGTCGGTTCGATCGATCCAAGATCGGCCTTGATGGCGTGAAAGCCAGCACCGATCTCGCGAACTGCAGCCTCGGTTTCGTCCATCGATGAGCGGCCAACGGCAACGATCGAGGCGCCGGCCGCCGCCAGCGCCACGGCGATTGCCTGGCCAAGGCCGGTATTCGCACCGGTGACGACCGCCACCTGCCCGGAAAGATCGAACATGGTCATAGCAGGCTCACTTCAGAAACTCGGCGCGATGTGGCGTAAACGTATCGATCAGGCGGCCCTTCTCGAGAGCCTTGACCCCATGCACCAGATCGGGGGGAACGATGAAGCTGCCTCCCTGGTGCAGGGTTTCCGTCCTGCCGTCG
>NZ_JBFTIN010000049.1:0-32388 GCF_056394785.1 Rhizobium sp. 10N414
TATGGATGCGGACATCGTATGGATGCGGACATCGGGATACTTGCGGGCGATCTTGGCAAGGAAGGTCGGCAGCATGCCCATGGTGGCCGGGTAGATGCTGCCGATCCTGATCTGGCGGATGCGACTGCCGCCGGCTGCCCGCGTCAGTTCGGTGGTCAGGTCGATGTCGCTTAAGATCCGCACACAGCGATCGTAAAAGGTTTCCCCTGCCCTGGTCAGTTCCACCCGTCTCGTCGAGCGGATGAACAGCGGACAGCCAAGCTCCCTTTCCAGCGACATCACATGATTGCTCAAGGCCGGCTGGGCAATGTGCATCCTGGCTGCCGCCCGGCCGAAGTGCAGTTCCTCGGCCACCGCTTTGAAATAGGAGAGTTGGCGTAGACCGTATGTTCTCAGATGAAGGCGGCTCACCCTCACCGTAAGCTAGTCGGGGGTTGCTTCGGAATGGCCGAAGCCGAGCCCCAAGCTTAGGGAGGATGAGCTATGGATCAGGATAACAGACTTTTCGTCGGTCTGGACGTTTCGAAACTGAAGATTTCTGTAGCCGTCGCGGACGGTGAGCGTGGTGGCGAGGTAAGATTTTTCGGGGACATACCCTCGGATCCGGCCTCGGTGTCATCCATTGTAAGAAGGCTGGCCAAACGAAGAGCTAAACTCCACTTTTGCTACGAGGCAGGGCCTACAGGTTACGAGCTTTACCGTCAGATCACCGAGATGGGTCATGACTGTGTTGTCGTGGCGCCGGCACTAATTCCTAAGCGTCCCGGAGATCGCGTAAAGACCAACCGGCGCGATGCGGTCAGCTTGGCAAGGCTGCATCGTGCGGGTGAGTTGACAGCGGTCTGGGTGCCTGACCGCGGGCATGAGGCAATGCGCGATCTGGTCCGCGCTCGAGACGCAGCACAAGAGGCGCAAAAGCGGGCACGTCAACAGCTACAATCGTTCCTGCTCCGTCATGGGCGCATTTATCCGGGGCGCACAGTTTGGTCGCAGGCCCATATGCGCTGGATGTCGACACTAAAGTTCGAGCATCCAGCCCACTTCATCGTGCTCAAGGAATACTGCCAAGCAATCGAGGATGCCGAAGTGCGCCTGCGGCGGTTAACGGATTTGATTACAGAGACTGTCAAATCCTGGACGATGGAGCCTGTCGTTCACGCATACCAAGCGTTGCGCGGTGTGTCGGTCATGGCCGCCATTGTCTTCGTCGTCGAAATCGGCGACATCCGCCGCTTCGAAAGTCCCCGCCAGCTGATGTCATTTCTCGGACTCGTTCCCTCAGAGAGTTCGACGGGCGAGCACGTCAAACGTGGCGGAATCACCAAGGCGGGAAACGGCCGTGCACGCCGCGTTCTTATCGAAGGCGCTTGGACTTACCGATTCCCGGCGCGGGTAAGCCGGACCAAGCAAAGGCAATTAACAGGCTTGCCGAGAGCGGTTGGTGAAATTGCATGGAAAGGACAGGTTCGGCTTTGCGCCCGTTACCGCGCAATGATTGCCGCTGGAAAGCACAAGGCCGTCACAATCACCGCGATCGCAAGGGAAATGGGGGCCTTCCTCTGGGCCATCGGCCAAGAGGTGCTGCCAGCTGTTCAGGCGTAACTTCGCACGCAAATTTGGCACGAGGTTAGCAGGAGAAGACGAGGTCAATCATCTGCGAATGCCTAAGGTAGGAGACAGGGCCCGGTCGGGGAATCTTCGAATGGAACTGGTGGCCGACATGGTCGATGCCCGAGCGTAGATAGAAGCAGCCCCAGGCGTACACACGGAAATGCGGTATCCAACCCGCGTATAAGAGTTTGCAAACCGTCGTCTCAACGCCCTGTCTCCTACCTTGCGCATTCGCTCAGGATCTTACAACCGACCAGCACTGGCCCGGATGGAGAGCTCGTGAGAGCTGCTCTTGCAAATGAACATAAGAGTTCCATGGGTTTCACAGCCTCGCACGAAATATCTGAATTTAAGATAACTGAAAATCAGATATAACGGAAGACCCCATCTCTTCATAGGTGGGCGTCACGTGGCAAAGACCTTAGGCAGTGAAAGACATAAGATCTTAATCGAGCTACTGATCGCGAAGCGTGAGGCTGCCGGCCTTACGCAAGTCGAGCTCGCCGCTAAGCTCGGTGAATATCAGTCGTTTGTCGCTCGGTTGGAGAGCGGCCAGCGCAGAGTTGATCTTGTTGAATTCTTGGAGCTATCCGAACTTCTCAGATTCGATGCTGTCGAGGTTTTGAAAACTATCGAGAAAGTTCCATCGCCTTGAGCGGATTTCGAAGATGACCCACCGGCTCATAACCGCTTGGTTGGGGTTCGAGTCCCTATCCGAACAACGTGACAGTTATGACCGCGTCCGGTGTTGCGCATCTCCACTGCGGCGAACTGCATCATGCGCTTGAGCTTTTTGGACGAGCAACCAAGCTCTCGCCACGTGACCTACTGGCTCACATACCCCTATGCGGAACTGCCCATACGCATATCGCTCTCGGACAGTATGAATTGGCTCTCTCGTATGCTGCGCGAGCGCTGGCATCCATTCCAAATTTCGATCCCACGTACTGGATGATGGCCGCTGCGCATGCTCATCTTGGTCGACTGGCAGAGGCGCGTTGCTATCTCGCCAAGTTGATGACCCTTTCCCCGTCAGTCACCATTGAAGGCATAAGATCGGGCTGAAGGGCTCGACGATTAGTGGACATTTTTGAGGTTGACGGTCGTGCTGAATTCGCCGTTCATCAGCCGCTTCAGGTGAAAGGCAGCAAGCGGGTCCTCGGGGTTGCGAGCAACCAGGGCAGCGAATGAAGCTACGGCACGAGGATTGCCGGTCTCCAATTCTTCGAAGGCCACCATATACGCCTGCGTTGCGCCGGTGGCATAACTTTGGGCCTCAAGCGGCTCGAAAGCGCGGATCGGCTCCACCCTGCCCCTGAGCAGGAGATCGCCCACAGGGCGGCCGCAGAACCCCTGCATGTTCGCTGCGAGGCTGGCACTCACGCAGATACGCGTGCCAAGCGCCTTGTTGGCCGCTTCCAAGCGTGCGGCAACGTTGATGGTGTCACCATAGGCGCTGTATTCGAAGAACTTTCCTCCACCGAAGTTGCCGACCACGGCCGTGCCGCAATGCGCGCCGATCCGAGTGTGGCCAAGGGTTATTCCCTTCCTGCACCAGTGTTCACGGAAGGACCGTGCGAAGGCGTCAAGAGCGAATGAGCAGGAGATCGCGCGACTGGCATGGTTCGGTTGTTCGACAGGTGCGCCGAACAGCACATGGATTGCGTCGCCAATGATTTTGGCGACCGTACCGTCATGGGCGAACACTATGTCGGTCATGCCAACGATGTAATCGTTGAGGAGTTGCCCGAGCACGTTCGGCTCGATCGTTTCCACCAGCGTGGTGAACCCCGTCAGATCGGTAAAGAGCGACGCAACATCCCTGCGCCTTCCACCAAGATCAAGAGCATCGGCGCTGCTGGCCAGGCGTTCAGCGAGATTCGGCGAAAAATAACGCGAAAGCGATGCACGCGCCGCCTCAGCCGCCGATTGCCTGCGCTGCGACTCACGCAACGCCTCGATGTGGTGGATCGTCTTGACGATCGTTGCCTCTAAGTCGGGAAAATCGATCGGCTTCGTTACGAAATCATATGCGCCGCGGTTCATCGCGATCCGGATATTGGCCATATCGCTGTAGGCGGAAACAATTATCGTGGACAAATCCTCGTCCATCTGCTGAAGCTTCGCCAGCAGCGAAAGACCATCCATACGCGGCATGTTGATGTCGCTTAGAACGATATCCACGTCGTTGTTGGCCGCAAGCATGGCCAACGCATCGATGCCGTCGCGGGCAAACAGGAAACGCAGCGTGCCGCCGAGAATTTCCTTCCGGAACTTCTGGACGAGAAGCATCTCCAGGTCCGGCTCGTCATCCACAACGAGTATGCTTGTACTCATGCGGCCCGCCCAATTCGCATGTCGATTTCCTCTCGCAATACGGCAAAGTCGATCGGTTTGGTCAACAGCGCTTCTGCGCCGTCTTCGATGGCCCTTCGCTTCGTCTCCGGATCGCCATAGGCGGTGATCATGATTACCGGCACGTCAGGCCGCAAGTTCCTCGCCTTGGGCAGCAATTCGAGCCCGCTCATCCCCGGCATGTTGACATCGGACAATATGAGAATGAGCGTCACGTCGGCCGCATTTGCGATCCGTTCGAGTGCTGAAGCCGCCGAACGAGTAAACTCCATCAAAAAGCGACCTGCGCGCAGGTCATGGCGGAATTGCTGCTTGAAAAGCAATTCGATGTCAGGTTCGTCATCGACCACCAGTATAAGGAGGCTCATGATTTGCCCTCCGGTATTGCAATCACTGCCGCAATCGCGGCAACCGGATGCGAAACTCGGTATATTGACCAGGCTCCGTCTCCATTTCGATCGAACCGGCATGTTGCTTGACGATGATATCGTGGCTGAGCGAAAGGCCGAGGCCCGTCCCCTCGCCAGCAGGCTTGGTCGTGAAAAAAGGCTCGAAAATCCGCTCGTGCAGCTCCGCCGGAATGCCAAGGCCATTGTCGCGGATAGTGATCTCGACGCTGTCGCCGAGGTTTTTGGTCATCGCGGCAAGCGTCGGCTCATAGCTGTCCCGGCGCTCTGAAGCGGCGCGTTTGCTAGTCGCATAGAAGCCGTTGGAGATCAGATTGAGAAGCACACGCGTAATCTCCTGCGGATAAAGATCAACATCCCCGGCTGTGGGATCGAGCGATTTCTCCAGTGTGATGTTGAAACCCTGCTTTTCGGCTCGAGCCCCATGATAGGCGAGACCGAGGCTCTCCTCGACAATTGTGTTGATATCGGCTGGCCGGTGCTCGCTTGCACCCTGACGTGAATGCAAGAGCATGTTCTTGACGATTGAATCGGCCCGCTTGCCGTGCTGGATGATCTTTTCGAGATTGCCCTTGAGCATCGCTGTGCGCTCGTCGATCTCAGTGCGCGTCGCGTCATCGGCTACAGTGCTGTCGAACAGCTGCCGAAGCTCGTCGAGCAACTCGACCGACAGCGCCGAGAAATTGTTGACGAAGTTCAGCGGGTTCTTAATCTCGTGCGCGATGCCAGCGGTAAGTTGTCCGAGCGAGGCGAGCTTCTCCGTCTGGATCAATCTGTCCTGCGCGGTTTTGAGTTCCTCGAGCGAGCACGACAGTTCCTCCGTTCTCGCCTGCACTTCCTTGAAGAGACGCACGTTTTCGATGGCGATAACGGCCTGGTCGGCGAAGGTCGATGCCAACTCGATCTGCTTGTCGGTGAAGGGCCGTACGGTTGAGCGGGTCAATGCGAGCACTCCGATCGGGCTTCCTTCCCGCAAGAGCGGTACCCCAAGGACGGTGCGAAACCCGCCAAGCCTTTGGGCCTCGGGCATTGCGTACTCCAGATCATCAAGCACATCGGCAACCTGGACCGGTCGGACCTCGGAGAGGGTTCGACCAACGATGCTTCCGCGCCCCGGTTCCAGCGGGAGGGCTCGAAAATAGTGGTCGAATTCCTTCGAAAATCCAAAACCCGCGACAGGGTAGTGGGCGTCTCCCATCGGTCGGGTCAACGTAGCAATATCTGCCTCGCAAAGACGTGCAGCTGACGCTACCAGAGTGTCGAGTACTGCCTGCAGATCGAATGCGGAGCGGCTGATGACCTTCAAAACGTCAGCCGTCGCGGTCTGTTGCGCCAGCGCCTCAGAGAGCTCTGCCGTTCGAGCCTTCACTTCGTCGAACAACCGCACGTTCTCGATCGCAATGACGGCCTGGTCGGCAAACGTCTGGATAAGCTCGATCTGCTTTTTGGTAAACGGCCTGACCTCGGTCCGGCGAATGACAAGGCCACCAATTGCTTCACCCTGCCGCAGCAACGGAACGGCCAGAGTTGTCCGGTGGCCCATCCGTACCGCCATGTTGTATCCGTCGGGAAAGTCGTCGGGCGCGGCTGCGAGGTCAGGCACATGGACGGGGCTTCGATCAACCACGGCTCGCCCGGTCGCCCAGCCCCGTGATACCGGCCAGCCAGGGAAGTCGATTGGAATTGGACCATGGTGTGCTTGCAGGTGGAGCATGTCTCCCTGTTTCAGGAGTATCGCCGCGTCGTGAGCCTCGCACAGCCGCTCGGCGGATTCGACAAGGGTATCAAGGACGGTCTGGAGGTCAAAAGCAGACCGACTGATGACCTTGAGAACATCCGCCGTTACCGTTTGCTGTTGCAGTGATTCTTTCAGCTCTAGGTTCCGCTCTTCCAAATCCGTAAACAGCCGAGCATTCTCGATGGCTATCCCTGCCTGGTCGGCGAAGGTCTTGAGAAGTGCGATCTGGCGATCAGGAAACAACCCAGGATCGGGCCGTGCGACGACAATGGTTCCGATCGGGGCATCCTCGCGCATGATCGGTACAGCCACCAGGCTTCTATAGTTCGAGGATTGAGCGCCCATGACGATATGGGCCGTGTATTCGGGATCGACGCGCCAGTCCTCTATCTGCTCCACCGATCGGCTGAGGATCGAACGCCCCGCAGTACTGCCTCGATGCGGCGGGGCTGGAGGCACAGTTGCTTCGGGTTCCAGCCCGTTATGCGCCACGAAATGCAACAATTCGCCATCATAGCGAAACACGTGGCAATATTGAGCGCCGCAAAGTCGGGCGGCGCGCTGCGCGATCGTGTCGAACACCGGCTGTACATCGGTCGGCGAAGTCGAGATAGCGCGAAGTATCTCGCTTGTTGCGGTCTGTTGTTCGAGCGCCTCGGCAAGCTCGCGCTTCAACACTTCGACCCGCTGCCTAGCGATGTCGCCTGTTTCCTCCTTGTTGCACCCCTCCAATTCGCTGTCCCCCATGATCCTGCCGAGCGTACACCGTT
The DNA here is from genome assembly GCF_056394785.1 of Rhizobium sp. 10N414. NCBI lineage: Bacteria > Pseudomonadati > Pseudomonadota > Alphaproteobacteria > Hyphomicrobiales > Rhizobiaceae > Rhizobium > Rhizobium sp. 10N414. Next base: position 6,882 of record NZ_JBFTIN010000049.1, read on the forward strand.
TTCCAATACGGCTTGCGCCCGACATCCAATCCCCATGGTGCCTGCAAGAAGGCGAGAATACTCCATCTAACCAATTGTGACGAGGTTCCTGAGCGAACTTCCCTACCGACTTCGTGACGTCTGCTTTTGGCGTTGACGTGCTTCGTCCTGCGCGGGGAAGTGTCCGCCCTGTCGCCGTGATCTCCGCCTGTGGCGGTCTGCTATTAGTCTAGCGGGTTCAATGTAGCAGGCTGTCTGTTTATCGACGGCCGCCAGCATGCCAGAGCCGAAAATTGCGATCATTCAACCAAAACACGCCTTCGACTCCGAGCGCCACCGGTTGTTGCCGCGAAGGAAAGCAAGGCCCCAAACGATGCCCCATCGACTTGCAGTGGCGATCGCGCATCTAGGCTATTTTCGCGATAAACTTGTGGCCCGCAGTTTCGCGTTCCACGAACTATGGAAGCTACCTGTCACCGCCGCTGAGTGAGGCAACAAGAAGAGCCGGCAATGAAGATCGTAAGCGAACCCGCTGTCGACCCGAAAGAGACACCCGCTATGCCGGGGCGTCCCCTGCTAAGCGGTCCAAAGCCTTAGCGTGCAACACCTTCGGACGCGACGGCTGGTGTCGTCATTTCGAGGCTCGCCGCGGTGGCGATCATGCTCACTGCGCGCTGCCGAATTGTGCGCGACCAATCTCTCTGCAGCCCAACCCAACGCTCGTCTAACGCCAAGTTTTTTGAGATAGTGAGCATGGCAGGTCACCTGATCTGCCCAGTTGTTGAGGGAGGATGTCCTATGCCACTGTTCATAACCACAGGGTGTTATACAACCACGTCAGCGAAGGGAATGATTGACAGTCCATCGGACCGAGAAAAGGCGGCCCGCGGCATCATGGAAGCAGCGGGCGGGAAACTGCATTCTTTCTACGTCACGACCGGCGAAAATGACTGGATGGCAATCACTGAATTCGACGACGGTGCTGACTTGGTCCCGGCACTGCTCGTCATCGGCGCATCGGGAGCCGTATCGAATGTCAAAACCGTGCGAGCCTACACGGGCTCGGAATTCAAGGCTGCGCAAGAGAAGGCGGGTACAATCGCATCTTCCTACAAGCCCCCGGCAAAATAAGCAGACCACTGGTTGAAACATCTCTGGCAGCGGAGGTTCGAACCGCTGCCAGAGCGTCAGCAGTGACAGCGGGAAGGCGCTCCGGGTTTAAAGCGTTGGTCACAGACTGGATTCATTGGCCGCTTGCGATCCATCATTCGAGGAGTGAGAAATAGATTGGTCGTCGGCGCGGTAGCCTCGGCCTTCTGCTTACTCACTACCTTTGGAATGGATTGCTTTGCCTTCGATGAGACTGGAGCCGCCGGAGTGGCTCAAGGGTCGTATGGTTAAAGAGTGCAGCGACCGCTGTAACCATGAAGGCGCGGTTCATTGGCATTCTCTTTGTCGAAGAACACACAGCCCGGCTCATCGCGTGTAGACGCAACATGAGGCTCCATTGGCGGCAAGGAACGCGTCCCGCGTTCCACGCCTACAGGGCCAGCCGGCCAGTTATGAACTTCATCTGCCAACCGCTTCATGCGAAACCAATGCGACCCGATGTGTCCGCGCTATCGCATCTCCTCCGGAGGCTTCACGTGCCGAAACTGGCGCAGCAGTAGCAAGTCATAGACGATCTTGAGCGCCGCGCAGATGAGGAACGGCCAAGCCCGATAGGACGCGGCGAATAGAGCGCCAGCGAGCGCGGGACTGGCCGCCGCCGCAAGGCTGCGCGGCACGGACGTAAAACTGGCCGCCGCCGCGCGCTCCGCGTCCGTCACCACAGCCATCACGTAAGACGAACGCGTTGGCACGTCCATCTGCGAGAGCGCAGCCCGAACCAGCAGAAAGCCAAGAGCCAAGGGCAAGCTCGGCGCGAGGGCCGCGAGGGCGAGCGCAATGCAGGATGGGATGTGGGTGAAGACCATGGTGTTGACGAGGCCTATGCGCTTTGACAGCCGCGCTGCCACCGGAAAAGAGAATGCAGAAAGGATACCCGTCCAGAAGAAGAATACGCCCGCCTGCGAAAGCGAAAGCTCGAAACGCTCAAAGAGCCACAGAGCCAGCAGCGACTGGACGGCGAATCCCCCCGCGAACGCATCGAGGCTGAACAGCGCGGCAAGCTTGACGACAATCGCGCGCGACGGGCCGAGAGGTGCCGGCTTATCGAGTTCGTGGCTCGGTGGGCGCGGCGGAATACGGGAGTAGAACAGGCCGCCGAGAAGCCCGAGGAAGGCATAGAGAACAAACATCAGCTTGATCGCCGTCAATTGATCGAGGCCAAGCTTCGTCATCAAGTCCGGCGTTGCGGCAGCGAGGCCTCCGAGAGCACCCGCGAACGCTCCAACGAGACTGTAGTGAGCGAACATGCTCGTGCGCTGACGATCCGGCGTCTCGCGCGCAAGAACTGCGTGCTCCAACGGTACGAAGACGCTGACGCTACCTGCGGACGGGTTCATCGTGCCGACGAAGGCGATAGCGAGTAGCGGCAGGTAATCGCTGGCGGAGGACATCGCGACGCCTGTCGCCACCATCCACACGGCCGCCACCAGAAGGAGCGCGCGAAGGTCAAGACGCGCACCGATGAGGCCGACGCCGATCGTAAGCAATGCGGAACCGAACAGTGAGGCCGTTGCGACAACGCCCACCTGAAACGGGGAAAATCCAAGACCGAGCAGGTAGACAGGCAGCAGGATCGCGACAAAGGCATCCGCGAAGTCGCGCAAGGCCCTTGATGCGAAAACGCAGTTAGTCGGTTTGAACGCAGCTGAGATCATCGCTTTCACGCGCTAAACCAGTCCGAAGATCGTCCCGTACAGGATGCCGAGGACCGAGCAAGCCGCTAGGACCGTCAGCATGCCAACCTTGAAGCGGAACACAGCGATAACAGCCGCCGTCGTGAGCACCAGCGAGGGGATGTTGACCGAGCTAAACACGGGAACATCCGCCGTCATGCCAAACCCGCGTGCTTCGTAAAGTGTTCCGAACAGCACGTGTAACGCAAACCACACGGCGAGGTTCAGGATCACCCCGACGACCGCCGCGGTAATGGCCGCCAAGGCTGCGGCGAGCGCCTTGTTGCTGCGCATCGTCTCCATGAAGGGCGCGCCAAGGAAAATCCAGAGGAAGCAAGGAACGAACATTACCCATGTCGTGAGCAGCCCGCCCACCGTACCTGCCAGCAAGGGGTTCAGCGATCCCGGCATGCGATACGCGCCCATGAAGCCGACGAACTGCGTGACCACGATCAACGGGCCGGGTGTGGTCTCGGCCATTCCGAGGCCGTCGAGCATCTCGCCAGGCTTCAGCCAGTGATAGTGTTCGACCGCCTGCTGGGCGACGTAGGAAAGGACAGCATAGGCGCCTCCGAAGGTGACCATAGCCATCTTGGAGAAAAAGACCGCTATGTCGGTGAACACGCTGTCCTGTCCCAAAACCAGCAGGAGCGCCAGAACCGGACCGCCCCAGAGCAGTAGCCCGACCGCGGCCACCTTGAACCACCAATATGCGTTTGGCCGCACATGGTCCGGTATTTCCTCGCCGATGGCGCTATCGATGTCAGCGACCTGCTTTCCCCCGATCTTGCCGTGTCCGCCGCCAGCAAGGAATTCTTCCCAGCCCAGCCGGCCGCCGATGTATCCGATCAGGCCCGCGGCGAAGACGACCAGCGGGAACGGAGCGTGGAATAGCGCGAGCGCGACGAACGCGCCCGCGGCAAGGCCGACCATTGCCTTGTTCTTGAGTGCGCGGCGTCCGATCCTGAGAACCGCCTCCAAAACGATTGCCAGGACAGCGGCCTTCAGCCCGAAAAAGAGCGCCTGGACGAAACCCACATTGCCGAAGATGGCATATATCCAGCTCAGCGCCATGATCGCTACGGCACCCGGCAGGACGAACAGAGTTTCGGCCACCAGCCCGCCCTTGGTCTTGTGCAACAGCCAGCCGATGTAGATCGCGAGCTGCTGCGCCTCGGGGCCTGGAAGTAAGGTGCAGTAGTTCAACGCATGAAGGAACCGCGTCTCTCCGATCCAGCGTTTCTCCTCGACAATGATCCGATGCATGACGGCGATCTGCCCGGCGGGGCCGCCGAAGCTGAGGGCCGCCACACGGGCCCAGACCTTGACCGCCTCTCCAAACGAGATGCCGTGGGACGACACGTCGGCTGGCTTCGTTTCGCGGTGGCGGAATGTTTCCGTATCGTGCATTTGCTGCTGTCCCTGCTACCCGCGCGTGGCGCGGAAATACTGATAGAGGTTGTCGAAGACCGGCCTGCCCTGCGCAATCCGCTCGTCGTCCTGGGGATTGGCGGCGCAGATTCCGGCGATCAGGCTGGCGATTCCGGTCGCCTCCTCGCGCCCGAACTTCGCATCCTTCAAGTCGATGTCGTGCACGATCTCGGCGATGGCCTGCAAGGCAGGTTCGGCGAGCCCGCCCTTGTGAGGAGGACCTCGAAACTGCAGCTGTCTCCTTCGTGGGTGATTTCGCCTTCGAACATGTCTGTGCGTCGCCGATTGAAAGTCAAGGCGGACCGCCAGATAACCCTCATCGCAGCGCTGTTTTCGGCGCTGCGATGATCCTTATCGGTTGGCATGCAGTTGTGAGCCGCTAAGCCTTCCCCATGCGCATGAACAATGTAGGCTTCATGTCCGGTTTGCTGAGGCTGTAGACCGCGTAGGAGGCATTGGGATCATCCCCCATCCCCAGCGATCCGGCTGGCATGCCAGGTACCGCAAGACCGGCAATCTGCTGCCGTTCGTTCATGATCTTTTGGACAGCCTGCAGTGGAACGTGCCCTTCGAAGAAATAGTCGCCAACAACGGCCGTATGGCAACCTTGCATATTTTCGGGGATGCCGAGCCTTGCTTTCACTGCAGTGAAATCCTCATTGCGAACGACTACGTTGAAATCAGCGTCGGCCATGGCTCGACCCCAGGCCTCACAGCAGCCGCAACTTGGGTCCTTGTAAAGGTCCATCTGGATCTGTGAAGCACGCGCGGGGCCAGTCAAAGCGGCAACTGCACCGGTCGCGGCGAGACACATAAAAGCTCTGCGTTTCATCTCTTTTTCCTTTTCCATCATCCATAAATCGGGTGCCAGCGACTCCCTGTGTGTATCTCTCGGCCACGAATGCGGTGTGGCCCCTTGACCTTCCAACCATGGGAAGCGCCACATGTTACAGGTCACTTGAATTGGAGACCTTCGATGTACGAATTCAACATCCAGAACATGACCTGCGGCCACTGTGCGGGCACGGTGGAAAAAGCAATCAAAGCCGCCGATCCCACCGCTCAGGCCAAGGTCGACCTCCCGACCCGGACGGTTAAGGTGGAAACGGCTCTCGACCCTGCCACTATTGCGGCGGCTATCGAGAACGCGGGTTACCCGAACACCTTCACGTCGCTCTAGTCCTCTCAGGCCGCGTAACAACGCCCTCCTTGACAAGAAAACAGCGGATGCGCCCCGGAGTGTAAGGGCGCACCCGCCGTCAGGCCTCGTACCCGACATATGTCATCATCCCGCTCGCCATATGGTACAGGTGATGACAATGGAATGGCCAATGGCCGGGGTTATCGGCGTCGAACGCAATCGTCACCTTAGACATCATCGGCAACAAGACTGTATCGCGGACAGCTCCGGTCACTCGCCGTCTGTTGACCCCGACGACCTGGAACTTGTGGCCATGTAGATGCATCGGATGAGACATCATCGACATGTTCCTGATCCCGATTTCGACGCGGTCCCCCGAAGTGACATCAAGAGCGTCGCCCTGGATGCTCCACGCGTACTTCGTCATGTCTCCAGAAAGCGTGACCTCGTAGGACTTGTCGATCCGACGTTTTGCCAAGGGTGTTAGTGGCCGGAGACCTTGTTCGAGGTCGAGTCCAAGTAATGGACCGTTTGCATCACCACTTGTCGCAATCCTTGTGACGTCCTCGCCGGGTGTGGCGAGGACAAAGCCTGTCCGTTGAGGTGCACCCTCACGAAGCGCAAGAACGGGGAAACTGCCACCCTCCTTCGGAACCGCCACAACGATATCCAGGCGTTGGCCCATCGTGGCCGGGAACTGTCGCCCATGAACCGGCTCGATCTCGTGGCCATCGACGGCAACCAGTGTTGCGTCCAATCCTCCAGTGTCGATGGTGAAGCCAGTAGCCGTCGCGCCATTGATCAGCCGGATGCGAACGCGCCCGCCTTTCTCGACCTGGAAGACCTCTGGATCATCAAGCGTGCGGTCATTGGCAAGGTAGGCATCGTATTCGATGTCGTTGATGTCCATCCCTCCCATCGCCATTCCGTGGCCCATCGGCATGTTACCCATGTCCATCTTCATGGAACCGCCGGACATGTTCATCATGGACCCCATGTCGTGGCCGGACATGTCCATGCCTCCACCTTTGCCTTTCAGCTCGGCAAGCAACTCCTCTGGGGATTTGAACGAGAAGTCGTGCAGCAGAACCACGACCTCCTGCTCGTCACGCTTATTATCCTCCGCGCTATGGATGATCAGGGGCGCGGCAAGAAGGCTCTGCTCCTGCAGTGTGTGGGCGTGCATCCAGTGGGTACCACCGTATGCAAGGGGGAAGTTGTAGTGTCGGCTTTCCCCTGGTTTGATCAGGGCAGCGGGATTGTCCGGTACGCCGTCCTGGTCCCATGGCGGCGTCAACCCATGCCAGTGGATCAGTGTTGGGGCGTCGATCTGGCTGGACAGCTGGACATCGAAAGCCGCGTCGGCATCGAGTATCAGCCCCGGCGAGCCGTCCGGCCGAGTTAGGCCGAGCACGCTCGCAGGCTTTCCATTCACCTCGATGGTTCTCTTGGCGATGTTCAGCTTCTGGGTTGTTCCGGCCACAGGATTGGTCTCGGCACCTGCCCGGGTCGCGACAGAATTGACGAAGGCATAGGCGGCGGCCGCAGCCATTGTGCGGGTGAGAAATTCGCGTCTGTACATATTCGTTGTCCGGTTTCGAGAGTCTGGGCGCAATGCGCCAGCGAAGAAACGTCAGACACCAATACGAGGCGGATCGAGCCCGGGCGGCACCGAGTGGCCTGTCAACGGAGAGACCTGTATCCCATAGACCATCAGATGAGACACCTGCAGGAACTCCGAACCTCCAGAGTAGAAAGGTGTCGCACATATCGAGCAAGTCGAAACGCAACAGTTTCCGGCGGCTGGATGCGACGATTCAGAATGCCGGTGGGCATTGTCCGTTATTGCAGCAGAGTGATCCTGCACCACAATATGAAAGGAAGCTGAGCTGTCAGCACAGTGAGCAGCGTGGGCGGCCGCAAATGGCGCGAACACCAAGCCAAAGGCCACAATGACCATCGTGGCAAGACGCATCAATTTTCGATCCAAGTTCCCTGCCATGCCATCCAGCATATTATGGATTGATTGCAACAGTAAACACGATGGCGTGACGCGGCGTTGATCCACATCAAACAGATGAAAGAAGTCCCTTGACCTTCCCATCATGGGAAGGATTACTTATCTGTGCAGTGAAATGAGGAATCCCCCATGACTGCGCTGACCCAATTCGAAAAAAGCCAAGCCCGCCCGATACCGACCGAGTTCGAAATCGAGGGTATGTCGTGCGCATCTTGCGTCGTCCGCGTGGAGAAAGCGATCAAGTCACTCCCCGGCGTGGACCATGCCTCGGTCAATCTCGCCACTGAACGCGCCAGCGTGATCTTCAAGGACGTTGTTGATCCAGGCTCCGTCTTACGGGCCATTGAGGACGCGGGCTATCAGGCCAAGGTCGACACACAGGAGTTCGGTGTCGAAGGAATGACATGTGCCTCCTGTGTGGCCCGCGTCGAGAAGGCGCTCAAAGCGGTCCCCGGCGTCATTGACGCCTCGGTGAACCTGGCAACTGAGCGGGCGACTGTCCGTGTGGCAGCGGGTGCTGTCCAGACGCCAGCGCTTGAAGCTGCTGTAAGGAATGCCGGATACGATGTCCGCGGCCTGCACACGGCGCAGGCCTCCGAAACAAAAGACCACCGAACTGCCGAAATCTCCAAGCTCAAGGTCCTGCTAGCGGTCTCGGCAACGCTTACTTTGCCGCTCTTCTTGCTGGAAATGGGGTCTCACTTCATCCCGGGCGTTCATGAACTGATCATGGACACCGTCGGTATGGAGAACAATCTCTACCTCCAGTTCGTCCTGGCAACCATCGTTCTGTTCGGACCGGGCCTGCGCTTTTTCCAGAAGGGCGTGCCAAACCTGATCCGCTGGACACCTGACATGAATTCGCTGGTCGTGCTCGGAACCACGGCGGCCTGGCTCTACTCCGTCGTGGCCACGTTCGCACCGGGCGTGCTGCCGTCCGGCACTGCTAACGTCTATTACGAGGCAGCCGCTATTATCGTGACGCTAATCCTGCTGGGGCGCTTCCTGGAAGCCCGCGCCAAGGGACAGACGAGCCAAGCAATCAAGCGGCTGATCGGCCTGCAGGCGAAGACCGCGTTCGTATCGCGTAACGACGAATTCATCGAAACGCAGATCGAAGACGTTATCGTCGGCGACCTCCTTCGTATCCGCCCGGGCGAAAAGGTGCCGGTCGATGGCATCGTCGTCACCGGAAGCTCGTTTGTGGATGAATCGATGATCACGGGTGAACCGATCCCCGTTGAAAAAGCAGCCGAAAGCCAAGTCGTCGGGGGGACGATCAACACGAACGGCACTTTCATCTTCAAGGCGACCAAGGTCGGCAGCGACACTCTGCTGGCGCAGATCATCAAGATGGTCGAGGCCGCACAAGGATCGAAGCTGCCAATCCAGGCCCTGGTCGACAAGGTCACCGGCTGGTTCGTCCCGGCGGTGATCCTCACTGCGGCGCTTACCTTCGTCGGCTGGTACCTGCTAGGCCCCTCTCCTGCATTGAGCTTCGCGCTCGTCAACGCGGTCGCCGTGCTCATTATTGCCTGCCCATGCGCCATGGGTCTGGCCACGCCGACCTCGATCATGGTCGGAACAGGCCGTGCGGCTGAACTCGGCATCCTGTTTCGAAAGGGTGAAGCTTTGCAGCGCCTTCGCGAAGCCGATGTCGTCGCTCTCGACAAGACCGGCACCCTGACGAAGGGCCGCCCTGAACTGACCGATATTGAGGTCCGGGACGGATATCCCGAAGTCGAGGTCCTGCAACTGGTCGCCAGCGTCGAGACCCTGTCAGAGCATCCGATTGCCAAGGCATTGGCCGCAGCGGCTTGGGAACGGGGCATTCATGTTCTTCCCGTCACCGAGTTCTTGGCGAACCCCGGTTTGGGGATTGAAGGCTCGGTCAACGGCCGAAAAGTCCTGGTCGGTGCTGACCGCGCTTTGGAGAAAGCGGGTATCGACCTCGGCCAATTCCGTGACAAAGCGGCCGCTCTTGGCGATCAGGGGAAGTCGCCCCTTTATGCGGCCATCGACGGTGATCTCGCGGCGATCATCGCGGTCTCTGATCCTGTAAAGGAAACAACCCCGGCAGCCGTGGCCGCGCTTCACGCGCTCGGTCTGAAGGTCGCGATGATCACTGGAGACAACAAACGGACCGCCGACGCAATCGCTCGCCAATTGGGCATAGACGAGGTCGTGGCCGAAGTCCTTCCGGACGGCAAGGTTGAGGCCGTGAAGTGTCTGCGGGCTGGCGGCCGTAAGGTGGCCTTCATCGGCGACGGCATCAATGACGCTCCGGCTTTGACCGAAGCGGATGTCGGCCTTGCTGTCGGCACGGGAACAGACATTGCCATCGAAAGTGCGGACGTCGTGCTGATGTCCGGCGACCTGAACGGCGTTCCGAAGGCCATCGCCCTCAGCAAGGCGACGATCCGGAACATCAAGCAGAACCTGTTTTGGGCCTTTGCTTACAATGTCAGCCTGATCCCGGTGGCCGCAGGCGTGCTGTACCCGGTAAACGGCACGCTAATGTCGCCGATATTCGCAGCAGCCGCCATGGCGATGTCCAGCGTCTTCGTACTCGGAAACGCGCTACGCCTTCGCTCTGTAAACCCATAACCCATACGAAGCGGGCTGGCCCGGAACGGCCGCCTGTATCCAAGGAGATCGACCATGAATATCGGACAGGCTGCCAAGGCGAGCGGCGTTTCGGCAAAGATGATCCGCTACTACGAACAGATCAAGCTGATCACGCCCGCTCACCGAACGGAATCGAGCTACCGAACCTACGCCGACAACGATATCCACACGCTGCGTTTCATCCGCCGCGCCCGCGATCTCGGGTTTTCCGTGGAGCAGATGAAGACGTTGCTCGCTCTTTGGCGGGACCGCTCTCGCGCAAGCGCGGACGTCAAGACAATCGCTATGGAGCATATTGCAGAACTGGAGCGGAAGGCCGCCGCCATCCATGCGATGACGGAGACCCTGAAGCATCTCGCCAACCACTGCCACGGTGATGAACGACCCGACTGCCCGATTATCGAGGAATTCGCCAACGCAAGCGACGAAGAGGATGTGCCAGCCATGAACGCCCGGTTCGGCGTGAACGGTATCAGGCCCGAGCAGCCGGTGCGAGGGTGACTGCTATTCCATGCGGAACCTGACGTGACAGGTCGTGCACGTCTGTAGCATCAGGTGGAAGGCATGCTCGGCAGGAATAGACGAAAGCTCGGCCTCGCTCTGGACATGCGTGCCAAGCGGCCCGCCGCCCATCGGCTCGCCGGGCTTCATCCGCATGCTGTCGGTCATCGCCGACGGATTCTTCTCGGCGGCGACAGCCAGCGCCGCCGCATAGGACTTGAGGTCATTTGCCAGACGGTCGAAACGGTCGCGTTCCTCGATGATATTTGGCTTCGCCTTCGAGGCCGGAGATGCAACTTCCGACGCGAAATGGTCGATCAGCGTTTGACCCGCCTTGTCCCGAATAAGCTCGGCTGCCCATTTGAACTCGGGCGAAGAATAGGTTGAAGGCATCTTGAACATTCCAGCGATGGACTTGGTGGCAGCCGCGATTGCCTTCATATCCGCCTGGCGGACGGTCACGATGTCATCCGCGCAAACCGCAGCAGACGCGACAGCCACAAAAATCAATGAACCGAGAATACCGGACCTCATGGCATCCCTTCGCTAACAGGATTGATGCACGAACCGGGCAAGGCCCGGCATCGACTTGAATTTGATCAAGATCAATGTCTTACTTTGCGTCTCAGCTATCTACAGACATTGGCAAGATTCAGCCCAGTTCGATTTAGCGACGAGGTTCAAGGACGGAAAGTTATGGTCGCGGTTTTCATCGCAGTCCTGCTCTTCCTTTCCCCTGTGATGCCGGGCTTCACAGCCGACCTCTCCGTTGTTCCCCACACGCACGTTTCGGCCGGCCAGATTGGTCACGAGGATTGCGACGATTCAAAACCGCATAGTGTCCCTGGCCAATGCTGCGCCCTGCAGTGTCTGGTGTTCGTCGCAGAAGCTGTTGCGACAGAAATCCATCACATTCCGAGTTTCATCGAGGTTGCCTATCGGGAACCCGTCGGCCACCTGACCGGCGTCATGTTCCCGCCGTCGCTGGGACCACCCCGTACCGCTGCTTGATCGAACGAGCGTGGCCATGTTCGGCCGCGCGAACTGGCAACGGAACACACGGAGTGTCTCGTGACAACGGTACATCATCACGACCATGTAACCGGCGAGCCGGTGATCTATACCTGTCCCATGCATCCCCAGATACGACAACCCGGCCCAGGGAACTGTCCGATCTGCGGCATGACCCTTGAACCCGAAGTCGTGACAGCAGAGACCGGGCCCAGCGCCGAGCTGATCGATATGCAACGGCGGTTCTGGATCGGCCTGGTGCTTTCTCTGCCAGTCCTGGCGCTGGAGATGGGCGGCCACCTCACGAATTTGCACACGCTTCTCGGCGCTCAGACGTCGAACTGGGTACAGATGGTTCTGGCCACCCCGGTCGTGCTTTGGGCTGGCTGGCCGTTCTTTCAACGGGGATGGCAGTCCCTGGTCAGCCGTCACCTCAACATGTTTACCCTGATCGCGATGGGAACCGGGGTCGCCTGGATTTACAGTGCGGTCGCGACCGTGTTCCCGGAAATCTTCCCCGAAACAGTACGCTCGAACGACGGTGCGGTGGCGGTCTACTTTGAAGCCGCCGCAGTCATCACGGTCCTCGTATTGTTGGGCCAGGTCCTTGAGCTTCGGGCTCGCGAGCAGACGGGCGGAGCGATCCGGGCCCTGCTCGATCTTGCTCCGAAGATGGCGCGACGCGTGAAACCGGATGGTTCCGACGAAGATGTCGGCCTCGATGTCATCGTGGTCGGGGACTGGCTTCGGGTTCGGCCCGGCGAGAAAGTACCGGTCGATGGCATCCTCCTCGAAGGCAGAAGCTCGGTCGACGAGTCCATGATCACGGGCGAGTCCATGCCTGTCACAAAGGAAACGGGGTCGAAGCTGATCGGCGGCACCATGAACCAGACCGGCGGTTTCGTCATGGAGGCCGGAAAGGTCGGCCGTGACACGATGCTGTCCCAGATCGTGCGGATGGTCGCCGAGGCGCAGCGCTCTCGTGCGCCGATCCAGCGCTTGGCCGACCAGGTGTCGGGCTGGTTCGTGCCTGTCGTCATCGTCATTGCGATCATCGCCTTTGTCGCATGGTTGTTGATCGGTCCGGAGCCACGATTTGCCCATGGGTTGGTCGCCGCCGTCGCTGTCCTGATCATTGCGTGCCCATGCGCCTTGGGGCTGGCGACACCGATGTCGATCATGGTCGGCGTCGGTCGCGGCGCAAGGCTCGGGGTCCTGATCAAGAACGCCGAGGCATTGGAACGGATTGAAAAGATCAACACTCTCGTGGTTGACAAGACCGGCACGCTCACCGAGGGCCGTCCGAAAGTGACAGCCATCATTCCCCGCGATGGCATGGCGGCTGATGACGTCCTGCAGTTGGCTGCCAGCCTGGAGCGGTCGAGCGAGCATCCGCTTGCCCATGCCATCGTCGTCGCTGCTCAAGAGCAGAATCTCCCTCTCCAAGACGCGCAAGACTTTGACAGTCCCGTTGGCAAAGGCGTGACGGGCACTGTTGCCGGGAAGAAGCTCATCCTTGGAAGCCACAGGATCATGGCCGACGCTAACGTCGACGTCCTGCCAATGACCGATCAAGCGGAGGAACTCCGAGACGAAGGCGCAACCGTCATCTTCCTGGCAATCGATGGCTCGCTGGCCGGTCTCTTTGCCATCGCCGACCCGATCAAGACCACGACACCGCAGGCCGTTAAGGCGCTGATGGACGAAGGTGTCGAAGTTGTCATGCTGACCGGTGACAACAAGACGACGGCAGCTGCGGTAGCCCGCAAGCTCGGCATCGTCAAGGTGGAGGCGGAAGTTCTTCCGGAGGACAAGAGCAAGATCGTCTCGCGATTGAGGAGCGAAGGCCGCATCGTTGCCATGGCTGGGGACGGCGTCAATGATGCACCGGCACTTGCAGCGGCCGACGTCGGAATTGCCATGGGAACAGGAACGGACGTCGCCATCGAAAGTGCGGGCGTAACCCTGCTGAAGGGCGATCTACGAGGCATCGTCAGGGCAAGGCAGCTTAGCCGGGCGACGATGCGCAACATCCGGCAGAACCTGTTCTTCGCCTTCATCTACAACGCCGCTGGCGTGCCGATAGCTGCGGGCGCTCTCTATCCCGTCTTCGGAATACTGCTCTCCCCCGTCATCGCCGCCGCCGCCATGGCCCTGTCGTCCGTGAGCGTTGTCGGCAATTCCCTCAGACTTAGGAGTATCGGACTATGAATTCGCGCACCTGGATTTTGATGGCGGCATCACTTGGCATCATCGCCGTGTTCTTCGTGCTACGGGAGCATTGGGCGCACGCCCTTGGCGTCGCCCCATACCTCCTTCTTTTGGCATGTCCCCTGATGCACCTCTTCCATGGACACGGTGGTCATGGAGGTCACGACCACAAGGACGGCGCGTGATGACTTACGAGGACTCCGCGACAAGCACCATCGACCTGCTGGCTCCGCCGCAGCAGGTCTTCGCGTTCCTCGATGATCCAACCGTTGTCGGAGCCCACATGCAGAAGCCCTCGCTGATGATGCTGGGGGCCACCATGCAATACGACGTCGATCCTGGGAAAGGACAAGCTGTCGGCTCCATCGTAAAGATGCGCGGCAAGGTTCTCGGCATGGAGCTGTTTGTCGAGGAGATCATCACCGAGTGGCATCCACCGTGGCGGAAGTCGTGGCAAACGCTCGGCCGTCCGAAGTTGCTGGTCATCGACTCCTATCACATGGACTTCGTCATCAGGCCGATCTCAGAAGGCTCCCGGGTAATCGTGAAAATCCAATACTCGTATTCCCTCAGCCCGGTGGGCAGCTGGCTAGGGGGCGTTCCCGCAAAGGCATATGCGCGGTGGTGCGTATTAAAAATGACGTCAGAGGCGGGGAATCACTTCCCCCAGCCTCCGAAAAGAACCTGAATGGAAGGCCGGTCACCCGGCCCTCCTGACGGCCTCAGGCGGCCATCTTCTCACAGCTTTCCGCGCAGCGGCGGCAGGCATCAACGCAGCTTTCCATGTCGCCGATGCGCTCACAGTCGGCAGCGCATTCCCGGCAGATTTCGGCGCACTCACGGCAGGTATGCTTGTGATGCGGTGTGGCGAGCAACATGAAATGCGCCGACGTGCGGCACATTTCCGCGCATGCCATCATGAGACGGAAATGGTCTGGCTTCGTATGTTCGCCACCCATTACCAAACAGTGGGTCATCGCCATCGATAGGCACTCCTGGTAGCAATCCAGGCAGGTTTCGATGCAACGCTTCATCTCTTCCGATTGGTGGTGCATGACATGCTCCTACTTGGCTTCCTTCTCGACCCACTTGGTCATGTACGCGATCTCTTTCTTTTGCGCGGCAATGACCTTCTTCGCCATGTCCTTCGCCGCCTTGTTATCACCGTACTTCAGCTCGGCCTCGGACATGTTGATCGCACCCATGTGGTGGGCGATCATCCCGCAAACGAAAGCCACATCGGGGTCTTTCTGCATCATCCCCGTCATCATGTCGTCGTGCATCGACTTCATGCCGTCCATCACGGCCTTCTGATAGTCGCCCATTTTGTCCATGGCCATATCCATCTTCATGTCGCCGCCCGAGGACATGTCCATCTTCGTCCCGCCGCCGGACGACGTGCCCATGTTGGCCATGTCCATCCCCTTGCATTTTTCGGGATAGGTCATTTCCTGGGCAACAGCAGGAAGGGCTGCCAGTGACAGGCAGGACGCGGCGAAAGCCGTCAAAAGGTATTTCGTTTTCATCGGAAATCTCCAAGGATTGGGTTGATCGAAACGTCAGACCGCGACGCCTTTCGGCGGCGGATCGATTGGCCTGATCAACAGGAGCGGGCTTGCTGCCGCGTGTCCCGGGAAAACGATGTCTCCCAACCGCAGCGACGCACCGGAGAGCACGACGCTCGGCATAAGCGGACAGCAATGCATGTCGGTGCAGCACGCGCCTACATGTATCGTATCCGGCTTTTCATCATGTGAGCCTGAGTAGGCATGCACGCACTGCCCGCCCAGCAAGCCAGCGTTCACCGACGGAGCCATCGCCGCTATCACCATCAAGCTCAATGCCAGGGCCATTATGACATGGGCGATTTTGCTACTAATGCGGCTCACTGTGAATTTCCCTTTCGCATCCAGATAGCGAAAGCAGAATTTTGTTCCTGATGGCGATATGGGCTGGGAAGCTTGGAAAGCAAGCGAGGAGTGCGGGGGGCGATACCCAATTTTTACAGAGTCGCGGCATCCTCCTCGGCAATTGGAGGATCGAATGCGCAACGGCTACAGGGGTTATCAGATCGCCTTGCACTGGGTGATCGCTGGACTACTGCCGGTACAGTACCTGACGGGAGGTAGTATTGAGCGCACCCATCATGCAGTGCATATGGGCGTGCAGCCGTCGGCCGCCGACGTGCTGCAGCACTTGGTCCACAACTATGCAGGGATTGCCATCGGCGGGTTGATGGTCCTGCGGCTTCTCCTGAGGATCATGCGGCCGCCATCACCATCGATACCGCAGACGGGTGCGGACCTGCTCGCAAAGGCTCTCCACTTTGCCTTCTATGCCGCGATAATCGGCCAAGCCGCACTTGGTTTCGTCGCCAGCTATCTGACCTTCTCCGTCGCACCGCTTCACGTCATCGGATCGAAGGTGATCCTGATGATGGTCGCGATCCACTTCACCGCTGCTGCCTGGCATACGTTGATCAAGCGGGACGCTTCAATCGACCGGATGATCCTTCCCCGCAAGGACGAGCCGGCTACCTGGACCGTCAAGTGACCGGCTCTTCGGGTTAGGACCTAAGTCCCATTGCCCGCGCTGCCTTCGAGCCTAGTGTTCTCCTGTCCTTCTTCTCCTGGGAGGATATGGGAGGCCACAACGGAGGGGTGGTTTGCAAGAAACCGGTGGCCTCCCTCAAACCCATTGCCGTCCAATCGCGGGCGGCTCTGCAAAATAGATGTTGACCTTCCAACGATGGCAAGCCGTAGACGGCTATCCGAACTGCCTCACAATCGTCGCGAATCTTTGAAAGCTTCGGCGGCCCAATTGAAGTGGGGCTGCTTTGGCGGTAGCTCTTGGGAGTGGGCAAAATGTATCGAATCGCACTGAGCAAACTGCTCATATTCGTGCGGCTGGTGATCATCGTATCGCTGGCAGGATACACATTGTCCAATGCGAACGCCGCAATGCATGGGTCGGCTTTCCCCGAATTACCGCCCCCCAGTGCCGCTAGCGCGCACGACCATCACGCCGCAACTGACCACGATCATGGTGTGACCAGCGACGATGAGGCGGTCCAAGATGTCGCCCACCAACACGATCACGGATCACCCACGGGCGATGACGACCAGTTCTCCAAACAGCAGTGCTGCAAGGATTTCTGCGGCGGCTTTGGCATTGTTTGTGAAGCTCACGACGTTGGCGGACCCGTCGTGTCTTCGATCCGGCAGTTCGTCAACGATCAAAGTCTGGTTGGCGAGCTCCCGCCTCTGCATCGACCGCCTAATATCTGAATAGCAATTTGCCCGTCCTGACGGGTCCGGAAGGCATGCCGTGGCGACAGCCGCGCCTGCCGGTAGATTACTGCTATTCGGATTTTTGAAATGAAACCTTCCATATTTGTGGTGGGGCTGCCCCTCTTGGTGGGCGGCTGCGCATCCACGCCTCCCGATGTTATTGCGTCGGCGGACGTCCAGCAGACGTACTCGGTGCGTCCTATTCGGTACCGTTCGCCCATCTCTGGCTTCGTTGCCCGCCAGCCTGTCGATCCCAAGCCCTGGCGGCAACAAAACGAGCAATTGTCTCCGAAGAACGGAGACCAATCATGATCGCCATCAAAAGAGCGGTAGCCCTGACAGCTATTCCGCTGGTTCTGGCCGGTTGCGTCAGCAGTGCCGAATACGCCGGAAAGGAAGCGGGCTTTTCCACGGTCACTGCCAAAGTCGGTGGTGTCACGTCTAAACAGACTGTCTGGGTGCAAAACCAACAGCAGGCACAGGCAAYGTCCTCTCGCGTGAAGGCCATCCTTGGCAGGAACAAGGTGCTGGACGCCGAGACAGCCGTTCAGGTCGCGCTCATCAACAACAAGGGTCTGCAGGCCGCCTACGCCGATCTAGGCGACAGTGCAGCGGATGCCTGGCAATCCACCATGCTGTTGAACCCGACGGTTGCTATCGGCTTCTCGGGGATCGGTGCGCCGGAACTTGAGGCATTTCGCACAATCGAGGGGGCGATCACCACAAACCTTCTCGCCTTGATGACGAAGAAACGGGACATCGAAATCGCCGACACTCGTTTCAGGCAGGCTCAGTTGAACGCTGCCGTTAGGACCCTTCAGCTCGCGGCGGAAACCCGTCGTGCCTGGATCAATGCCGTGGCCGCATGGGAAAACGTCGGTCAGCTACAACGAGCACAAGCAGCCGCCGACGCAGCGTCAGAACTCGCCGAAAAGCTGGGCGAAACAGGCGCAATGACCAAGGGAGGCCAGGCCCGCGAGCATGTCTTCGTCGCCGAACTGGCTGGCGAAACCGCGAAGGCTCGGCTGACGGCCCGTCTTGCCAAGGAGGAACTCACGAGACTGATGGGCCTGTGGGGCACAGACGTCGACTACCAGGTTCCGAACAGTCTCCCGGCGCTGCCACGGTCGCTTCCCAAGCGCGACGCAATCGAAGCCGAAGCCCTCAGAAACCGTATTGATCTTCAGGTCGCCCGCCTGGAGCTGGAGGCCACCGCACGATCCTATGGCCTGACCGAGGCCACCCGCTACGTCACCGACCTGGAAGTCCTGGCAGGCTTCGAGGCTGAACGCGAAGTCGAGGAGGACGGCAAGAAGAAGTGGGAAACCACCGCCGCTGGGGAGTTGGAGTTCGCGATCCCCATCTTCGACACCGGCAAGGCCCGGATGCGCAAGGCCGAGCTTGGCTACATGCGAGCCGCGAACCAATTGGCGGAGAAAGCCGTCAATGTGCGTTCGGAGGCGAGATCAGCCTATGAGTCCTACCGCTCCAACTACGACATTGCCCGGCACTACCGTAACAACGTCGTGCCGCTGCGTACCAAGGTCGAGGAAGAGTCGCTGCTCACCTACAACGGCATGATCACCAATACGTTCGAATTGCTCACCGACACTCGGGACAAGATCAATTCCATCCTGCTTTCCGTCAACGCCAAGCGAGATTTTTGGCTGGCCGACGCAAACCTCGCCCCAGCGGTCTATGGCGGTGGCTCGTCTGCGGCGGCAGCCGAGACCGAGGTTGCATCAGCGTCCGAAAGCGGCGGCGGCGCTCATTGAGAAAGGACACTCAGATGTTCAACAGACGACAACTTTTTGGCGCTAGCGCAGCCCTGATGGCAGCTGGAGCCTGGACGAAGACCTCCGCGATGGGTCTTCCGGACGCTCCGGCAATGGCGTCGGCCGATATGCAGCCTCCACTGCACCCGGCCTCGGGCCCCGACTATCAGCCGGTCGTAACCCTCAACGGCTGGACGCTTCCTCACCGGATGAACAACGGGGTGAAGGAGTTTCATCTCGTCGCCGAGCCGGTGGAGCGCGAGATGGCGGACGGTATGACCGCCTACCTCTGGGGCTACAACGGTCAATCTCCAGGCCCGACCATTGAAGCCGTCGAGGGCGACCGCGTTCGCATCTTCGTTACCAACAAGCTTCCGGAACACACGACGATCCATTGGCATGGCATGATCCTGCCGTCGGGTATGGACGGCGTTGGGGGACTCACACAGCCGCACATCCCGGTCGGCAAGACGTTTGTCTACGAGTTCGATCTCGTGAAGTCCGGCACCTTCATGTACCACCCGCACTCGGACGAGATGGTCCAGATGGCGATGGGCATGATGGGCTTCTTCGTCATCCATCCCAAGGACCCGAAGTTCATGCGCGTCGACCGGGACTTTGTTTTCCTGCTCAACGCCTATGACATCGATCCTGGCACATATGTGCCCAAGGTCATGGAAATGACCGACTTCAACATGTGGTGCTGGAACAGTCGTATTTTCCCGGACATCAGCCCGCTTGTGGTGTCCAAGAATGATCGAGTCCGGGTCCGGGTCGGCAATCTCACCATGACCAACCACCCCATCCACATGCACGGCTACGACTTCGAGGTCACCTGCACCGATGGCGGCTGGGTGCGCCCCGAGGCGCGGTGGCCGGAGGTGAGCATCGACATCCCCGTCGGGGCGATGCGGGCCTACGAATTCGATGCCAAGTACCTCGGTGACTGGGCGATCCATTGCCACAAGTCGCATCACACCATGAACGCGATGGGCCACGACATCCCGACCTTCATCGGTGCCGACAAGTCGAAGGTCGCGGAGAAAATCCGCAAGCTGCAGCCCGATTACATGCCGATGGGAACCAAAGGCATGGCCGACATGGGCGAAATGGAAATGCCCATCCCCGAGAACACCATTCCAATGATGACCGGCTGGGGTCCTCACGGCCCCATCGAGATGGGCGGCATGTTCTCCGTCGTGAAAGTCCGTGAAGGCATCTCGGCCGACGATTACTCCGACCCGGGTTGGTACGAAAACCCGCCCGGGACCCAGGCCTGGGAGTGGACCGGCGAACTGCCGGACCCGACTAAGGCCAAAGACGCAAACACCACCATCACGCCCAAGCCGATGAAACACGGCTGACGCACATCCTCAGCAACAAAAGGACCTGACATGAAAATCTACGCACTTGCATTGGCTCTTGCAGCCCTTACCAGCCCTGCCCTGGCCTCCGGCAACCACGCTGGCGGACATGGGGAAAAGATGGCGGTTGGTGAACCTGGCGATAAGGCGAAGGTCACACAGACCATCCGCGTCACGATGAAAGAGACCGAAGACGGCAAGATGCTGTTCCAGCCTGCTGTCATCAAGGTTCGCAAGGACCAGACTGTGAAAATCTCCATCAAGAACGCTGGGGAAACCGACCACGAGTTCGTGCTCGACCAAGAGGATAAAATCCTGGAGCACAAGAAGGTGATGGAGAAGTTCCCTGAGATGGAACACGCCGACCCCAACTCAATTCGCCTGGCAGCGGGTGAGTCTGGCGAGATCGTCTGGAAGTTCACGACCGGCGGCGACTTCAAGTTCGCCTGCCTCATCCCCGGCCACTACGAGGCTGGCATGCATGGCGATGTCACCGTCGCTGCCAAGTAACCGCCCCCAAAAAAGGAAACTAACAATGAAGATCGCACTTAAACTCGCTTTGGCCTCCCTGCTGTCCATCAGCGCCGCTGCTGGAGCATTCGCGCAGGAGTTCACCAAGGGCGTCGTCAACAAAGTCGACGCGAAAGGACAGAAGGTCACCATCAAGCATGAGGACCTGAAGAACCTCGACATGCCCGCCATGACAATGGTTTTTCGGGTCAAGGATGCGGCCATTCTGGAACAGTTGAAGGAAGGCAAGAGCATCGAGTTCGTTGCCGAGCGCGTTGATGGCAAGCTGACCGTCACGCAGGTCAAGTAAAGAGTGGGCCCGGGTCGCTGAAACCGGCCCGGGCTCCACGAAGGCACCTAACCTTGCGCCGAGGTTCGGCGATCTGAGTTAAACGATTACGACACCGGGCGGGTGCATAGCGATTCTACCAGGTCCTCTTTCCAGTCGAGTGTCGCCTGACTTGGCAGCGGCAGGTACTCCTTGCCACCCACGAAAACCTTCCCGGGCAAACACTTGACCCGAGCGTCATGACTTCCATGATCAATATAAACGGTCGTACCGTCTCTTAGCCGCTCGGTCAGCCCTATAGTGACATCATAGTCGTATTCCCGAGACCGAGACGCGGTGACGGATCGCACCGACAAGGCAACCGAGAAATCCTCCGAGAAGATTGACGTGTGAAATGATGGAAGTTCAGCGCCAATACTTGGGGCAGCCAAGCTGACAAGGGACGTTAAAAGAATCGTCGGTCCCCACATGTAGCCCTCCCAAGCCGGAGTGAGTACGGTCCATCTTACTCCTTGCTCAGAAAGCGGTCGATAGCGTCTGTCGCGGCCGGGAGGGCCGCTTGGCGCTAACACGGCAAGCTCTTCGCGCGACCCAACCCTCATAATTATGCCCCGGACGCCTATCACGCTTTTAGCCGCGCCAAGTCCGACCCTTCGAGAGGACGTTGACAGACATATTTGCGGGCGGGCCTTTCCCTACGAGCAGGATGCCTCTGGCAACCCCACGGAGTCGCCAAGGACGGCGTGGGGCCTTAGCAGTCACAGTGGCATGGAGATCGGGGCAGCCTGAGATCACGTGTCTGAAATCGTAGGCGTGACTACCAGCTTCTCCTTTGCGCCGGCGCCTGAGCGCACGATCACATCCACTGTCCTGATAAGGAGCTTGCCAGCGCGCGCCCCCACCTTTGCCAGTTCTGCGTCAACAGAGCGCCGGATGCTCTCCCCAACGACGTCGGGATCGGTCTCTGGGAAAAGCGATATCGTGATCTCCAGTCCGTCTGGCAGCTGCGCGAATTGATACTGTCGGACGCCGGGGGTCGCTGTCAGAGGCGAGCGGAGCCGATGAGCATGGACCTCGACCTTACCGCCGTCTTCGCTCTCAAAACGAAGCATCTCCTCGGCTCGACCGTCGATGGAAGCGATCCGCCACAACGGGAGCCCACAATGGCAAGGTTCAGTTGCAAGCGTGACGACGTCGGTTATTTCGTACCGCACTAAAGGCAGAACGTGGTTGGTCAAGCTTGTGACAAGCAGTTTCGCGCCGCGGGTTCCATTTGGAACTGGGCGACCATCCGCGTCGACCACCTCAAACACAAAAGCGTCCTCTGCTAAGTGCAGTCCATTGGCCAATTTGCACTCATGTCCCATGGCCCCCGCCTCGGTGCAGCTCATTCGGGCCCACCACGCCCCCCGAGGACAGGACGCATTCGCCATTACGAATATAACCACTGGATGCACGAAAAGAGAATTGGATTTCAGTCCGTGGTTACCACCCCGCCAACGGTGGTGATCGGGGCACATGTCACCGGGTTGTCGACGTCTTGCTCGAGTGGTCGGACGACGACCACTGGATCGTAACAATGCTTCTGGTGCGGCGCTTACCGAAGATCGTCGAATGAGAGGCATCTCCCGCCCTCTGTCACCATAAGCAAACCTCATATGGCCATGACGCGTACTTATTTGCGTGGCGGGAGGCTCCCGCATACCCTACTCGAGAGGGTATTGCGAGCATTCGGCCAATCGGTGCAGCCATCGCAAATCTCCCTCGGGAACAAGACAAAACGGGAGCAGCTGATGTGGCGAGGCCACGATAGACCCGAGCCTGGCACCTTTCCAAGCCAGGCAGCAGGACAAACACAGTCGAAGTTCAAAGTCGGTTTTATCCTGGCACGGTCGTTTACGCTCTCCGCGTTCTCCTTGTTCGTTGATACATTAAGATTGGCGGGCGATGAATTGGACAGGTCGCGCCGACTGCGCGCCGATTGGGAGGTTCTTGCCAATACCCGGCATCTCATTCGATCGAGCTGCGGAGTGAGCGTTGCGCCGACATCGGATCTTGTCGCACCTGAACGCTTTGACGTCATTGTCGTCGTCGGTGGTCTGCTCGGAGCCGATCAGTCCTGCGACGCGGAGGCTCTTGCCTATCTCAAGCAGGCGGCAAAGGCGCGTGTCCCCCTGATTGGACTATGCACCGGAACATTCATGCTCGCAGAGGCTGGCCTCATGGGCGCGCATCATAACTGCGTCAGCTGGTTGCATGTCGATGAATTCCGCGACCGCTTCCCGCATCTTCGCGTTCGCGCCGATCGGCTCTTCAATTTTGACGGAAGAAGGGGCTCGTGCGCCGGCGGAAGCAGTGCGGCGGATCTGGCTGCGTTCCTGGTGCGGTCGCGGATTGGCCCTGCCGCGGCGCAGAACGCACTCGACGTGCTTCAGATAAATCACGCGAGACATTTTACGGACGCCCAGGCTCGTCTGCCGATCCGTCAGCTTATTGGCGACGGCACCATCGATAACCGCGTTAACGCCGTCCTGCTGACGATGGAGCAGAACCTCGTTGCTCCGAAGACAATCGAACAGCTCGCCGCCAGCGTAAACGTCTCTCGCCGGCAGCTCGAACGCTTGTTCCGGACCATATTGGGGATGTCCCCTGCCCGTGCATATAGCGAGCTGCGCCTCAGACGCGCGCACTACCTTCTCATCAATACAGATCGGCGAGTAGTGGACATTGCGATTGATGTCGGTTTCGACAACGCATCGCATTTCTCCCGCGCGTTCAGGAAGATCCATGGGAGGAGCCCGACAGCTCTGCGGATCGACGGCGAAACCGTTCCATCAGTGTGATCCTGCAGCCTACGAGCTGAAGGGTGACGTGGGCCGGAGGGCGACCAGGATGCCGACATGATCCGTGCTGACAAAGCAACCAGCCCTCTGTCGTCGTTCGCCCCGGCATCCCTCACGACGCTCTCCATCACCCTTATAGGGCAGGGGCAATACGCGCGAGGGCCGTTGCGGTCACTTTCGATAAGCATCGGTTATTCTTGTATCAGGTGAATAAATTTCTGTAATGTCATTCGCGTCGATAAGTTCGGACTGCTCATCCAATCAGGAGGAATTTCCGATGACTGACGACATGCTTCACGTGATGAAATGGCACAATGGCGCGAAGGAGTTCTCGCCATTTTCCGACGAGGAAATGGCCCGGCGCCAGAAGGGCCTTCGCGACTGGATGGCGAAGAACGACGTCGATGCCGCGCTCCTCACCTCCTACCATTGCATCAATTATTACTCCGGTTGGCTTTACTGCTACTTCGGCCGCAGGTACGGCATGGTCATCGACCACGAGAATGCGACAACGATTTCAGCTGGCATCGATGGCGGCCAGCCCTGGCGTCGAAGCTATGGCGACAACATTACCTATACGGACTGGCGGCGGGACAACTTCTACCGCGCCGCACGGCAACTGACGCGGGGTGCCAGGCGCATCGGCATCGAATTCGACCACGTCAACCTCGAATACCGACGACAGTTGGAAGAGGCACTTCCCGGTGTCGAGTTCGTCGATATCGCCCAGCCCTCGATGTGGATGCGTTCGATCAAGTCGCTGGAAGAGCAGAAACTCATCCGGGAGGGCGCAAGGATCTGTGATGTTGGTGGCGCGGCCTGTGTCGCCGCCGTCAGCGCGGGCGTACCCGAACACGAAGTTGCAATCGCCACGACAAACGCAATGGTCCGCGAGATCGCCAAGTCGTTTCCCTTTGTCGAACTGATGGATACCTGGACCTGGTTCCAGTCAGGGATCAACACGGACGGCGCCCACAATCCGGTCACGAACCGCAAGGTCCAGTCGGGCGACATCCTGTCACTGAATACGTTTCCGATGATCTTCGGCTATTACACGGCACTCGAACGCACCCTCTTTTGCGACCACGTCGATGACACGAGCCTCGATATCTGGGAGAAGAATGTTGCCGTTCACCGCCGCGGCCTTGAGCTCATAAAGCCGGGCGCCCGCTGCAGGGATATCGCGATAGAACTCAATGACATGTACCGCGAATGGGACCTGCTGAAACACCGCTCCTTCGGATACGGTCATTCCTTCGGTGTGCTATCCCATTATTACGGTCGCGAGGCCGGTGTCGAACTTCGCGAGGATATTGAAACGGTTTTGGAACCGGGCATGGTCGTATCCATGGAACCGATGGTCATGCTGCCAGCAGGCATGCCAGGTGCTGGCGGCTATCGTGAGCATGACATTCTGATCATCAAGGAAGATGGGGCGGAGAACATCACCGGTTTTCCGTTCGGTCCCGAGCACAACATCATCCGCAACTAATGCCTGTCGCACACTATTGAATTGAAGTGGCGGGATAACCCGCCACTTCAGATTGCTGACAAACCCCTGGCACCGTCTGGGGGTTTGTGATTCATTGGGACATGTTGAAGAAACCTGCCCCCACCCAGACGGCTCTTGAGATGGTGACGCTCGACAGTCTGGTGCCGAAGGATCACCTG
>NZ_JBFTIN010000050.1:0-32315 GCF_056394785.1 Rhizobium sp. 10N414
AAACGTCATCAACAACGCAACATGAAACAGCGGTCCGCACATCCACGGTTTAGTACTCGTCCCGGTCGAACGATGCTCGGCCGGGCGTTGTTGAGCATGTCAAAAAGAGTTTGACCAACGCAATGCGATTAGACAACACCATCTAGTTCGTCTGGATCCGTTCCGGATAGATGTCGTAGCGCTTGTCGGCGACCGTGATGCGCACGGCCTTCATCCGTTTCTCGTCGGCCTTCAGCGAACGGTTTCCGAGGACGACAATCGGATCCCCCTTCTTCGCGGAGCCTTCGACAAAGCCCGAGCGTTCGGTCTGCCTGGGATTGCCGAGTTCGACGAGCCAGACGCCGTCGGCGGCGGTCGCAACGTCGAGCGTCGGGTGCGGCCCACCCATCGTGACCTTTTCGATCGTGCCATGCAATTCCGTCTGCTCTCCCTCGGCCCACGACCAGCCGTGGTGCGCCGCGGCTCCCGACGCCAAGGTCAGCGCGAGGACCGCACCAATTGCCATCCGTTTCGAGTTCATGAGACGCATGTTCGTTTCTCCCTACCTCAGGACAGGGGCGAATTGGCGTAGCACCAAGCAATGGAAAGCTATCTCACCGAATCTTGAAGCGACCATTATCCGCCTGATGGTCTCAAGCAACATGCAGCAGCATGGACGATGATTAGGCCTAGGCGAGCAAACGGGTGACTTCCGCGACCTTTGCCGGCGCGACAGCATCTGCGATCGTCGTGGAGAACAGCACCTTGCGGGTCGCATCCGCCACCTTGGCGAAAACATGGCGGATCTCGCAGTTCTGCTCTCCATCGCAATCATCGCATTTGCGATAAGCGGTGATCGAGAGGCAGGGAAGCGGTGCGATCGGCCCGTCGATGATGCGCAGCACCTCGCCGAAGGTGATCATGTCGGCCGGCTTCAGCAGCAGATACCCGCCCGTCTTGCCGCGGCGACTGACGACGATGCCCTGGTGCTTCAGGTCGAGAAGGATCTGTTCAAGGAACTTCTTTGGGATCTTCTGCTGCGCCGCAATGTCTGAGATCATCACCGGCTCGCCGTCATCGGCTGCCGCCAATACCGTCAGCGCCCTCAGCGCATATTTTGCCTTTTGCGTAATCATTTTTGACCGTCGACACACACATGGCGGGCGGAATCACAGACCCGCCGCAAGCAGGATCCTGTCTCTATGGCATGCGCAGCATGAACGGAATTTGAACAAGCCGGCGAAACCCTTGAGAGACAAGGTTTTTGGCCTTGTTTTTTCACCCTCGGCCAATACTGCAAATCTACGTCAAAATGCACTTGCGATGTCATCAATTCACATTTCCGATTGACAGGCAACGTGTTACTCTACTAAATCAATAGACAATTGGGCTGACCGTCGACAAACCATCGCGGCGCGGCTGCTTTTCCGCATTGCAGCGGCCGGGGAGAGATATTTGCTCCTATCGCGCCTGCTTTCGAAATCCGTTTTTCTGTCCGATCCAAGCCCGACCTGCGATACTCCGGCCAACATCAAGGACAGGATCCCCATGACTGTTGCTGCCAATCCGAACGCTGAAGCGGAAACGCTGAACGCGAACCTCGCGAGCCTTGACCTTGCGGAGCGTCTGTCGCTCGTCGCCGGCCTTGGCGGCCGCGTCGTCTTCACCACCTCCCTCGGCATCGAGGACCAAGTCATCACCGCCGAAATCGGCAACCACCGCCTTCCGATCGACGTCGTGACGCTGCAGACCGGACGGTTGTTTCCGGAAACGCTGGCGCTGATCGACGAGACCGAGAAGCAATACGATCTTCACATCAGCCGTTACGAGCCCGAACAGGCAGATATCGATGCCTATGCCGCCAAGTACGGCCTCAACGGCTTCTATGAGAGCGTCGAAGCCAGGCATGCCTGTTGTGGCGTGCGCAAGTTGAAGCCGCTTGCGCGAGCCCTGGCAGGGGCGACGATCTGGATCACCGGCCTGCGCCGTGGCCAATCGGCCAACCGCGCTGAGACGCCGTTTGCGGAATATGACGCGGAGCGTCATCTCCTGAAGGTGAACCCGCTCGCCGACTGGGACCTCGACGTTATCAAGGCCTATGTCGCCGACAACGGCGTGCCGATCAATCCGCTGCACGCCCGCGGCTATCCCTCGATCGGCTGCGAACCCTGCACCCGGGCGATCAAGCCGGGCGAGCCGGAACGCGCCGGCCGCTGGTGGTGGGAACAGGACGAAAAGCGCGAATGCGGCCTGCACGTGGCTGAAGAGGCCTCGGCGATTGCCGCACAACAGTAACCCGTCGACTTCGGGATCGGAGCGCGGCCCGTCGCCTGCGCTCCTCGAAGTCTGAAATGCACCCATTCCGGATGCCTCCCTTCCGAGAATGATTGAAGCCTGGAGTCAGAAATGCCCGATAGCCGTCCGGATACGGAACTCAACAATCCCCGGAGCGCCAAGCCGCCGCTCGACCCGCATTTGAAGGCTCTCGAAAACGAAGCGATCCACATTTTCCGTGAGGTCGCCGCCGAATTCGAGCGTCCCGTCATGCTCTACTCGATCGGCAAGGATTCGTCGGTCCTGCTGCATCTGGCCCGTAAGGCCTTCTACCCCGGTCGCGTCCCCTTCCCGCTGCTGCATGTCAACACCGGCTGGAAATTCCGTGAGATGATTGCCTTTCGCGATGAAACCGCGAAGAAATACGACCTCGACCTGATCGAGCACATCAATCCGCGGGGTGCGGCCGAAAACATCACGCCGTTCACGCATGGCTCGGCCGCCTTTACCGACATCATGAAGACCGAAGGGCTGCGCCAGGCCCTCGACGCCGGCCAATTCGATGCCGCCTTCGGTGGCGCGCGCCGCGACGAGGAAGCCAGCCGCGCCAAGGAACGCATCTATTCCTTCCGCACACCAGACCATCGCTGGGATCCGCGCAACCAGCGCCCGGAACTCTGGAACATCTATAATGGCCAGATCCGCAAGGGCGAAAGCGTTCGCGTCTTCCCGCTGTCAAACTGGACCGAAGTCGATATCTGGCGCTACATCCAGGCCGAAGACATTCCGCTCGTGCCGCTCTACTACGCCAAGAAGCGCCCCTATGTTGAGCGCGACGGCATGATGATCCTTGCCGAAGATCCGCGGCTGGAACTGTTGCCCGGCGAAGTGCGCCAGGAAGGCATGATCCGTTTCCGCACCCTGGGCGATTTTCCGCTGACAGGCGCCATCCCATCGAAGGCGACCACGCTCGAAGAGGTGATTGCCGAACTCGAAATTGCCACTGTCTCCGAACGACAGGGCCGCGCCATCGACCGCGACCAGTCCGGTTCCATGGAAAAGAAGAAGCGTGAAGGATATTTCTGAGATGACCGCAGCCGTAACCGCCGCACACGCCCTTGCCGTGCCCGCCGCAGATCCTGCGACGGCAACGCGCGACTCGCGACCGCTGCGCCTCATCACCTGCGGCAGCGTCGATGATGGCAAGTCCACCCTGATCGGCCGCCTGCTCTGGGATACCAAGGCCGTCAAGGAAGACCAGGCCGCCACGCTGCAGCGCGATTCCACCGGCAAGCAGAACGATCTCGGCCTGCCCGACTTCGCACTGCTGCTCGACGGCCTGCAGGCCGAGCGCGAACAGGGCATCACCATCGATGTCGCCTATCGCTACTTCTCGACCGACAAGCGCTCCTTCATCGTTGCCGACACGCCCGGCCACGAGCAGTACACCCGCAACATGGCAACCGGCGCCTCCACCGCCGATCTCGCCGTGCTCCTGGTCGACGCGCGCGCCGGCATTCTGGAGCAGACGCGTCGCCACGCAACGATCGCCTCGCTGCTCGGCATCAAGCAGTTCGTGCTTGCCATCAACAAGATCGACCTGACGAACTACGATCGCGCCGGCTTCGAGAAGATTACGCACGAGTTCCGCGAATTCGCGCTGTCGCTCGGCGTCAAGCAGATCACCGCGATCCCGATGTCGGCCCTGAAGGGCGAGAACGTCGTTTATTCCGGCGAGGCATCGATGCCGTGGTACGCCGGCCCGACGCTGGTCGAGACGCTCGAGCTTGCGACCGTCCGCTCCTCGCAGGCGACAGGCTTCCGCTTCTCGGTGCAGCGCGTCTCGCGTCCGGGGGAAAGCTTCCGCGGCTACCAGGGCACCGTTGCCGGCGGTTCCGTCAAGCCGGGTGATAGCGTCATGATCCTGCCCTCGGGTATGATCGCCAACGTTTCCAAGATCGTCACCTTCGATCTCGTGCGCAACGCCGCCGTTGCCGGTGATGCGATCACGCTGGTTCTCGACCGGCAGGTCGACGTTGCACGCGGCGACATGATCGTCTCGATCGACAGCCAGCCGCAGGTGGGCATCTCATTCGACGCGCAGATCGTCGCGCTGCAGCCGGAGGGTATCGAAGCCGGCAAGCGCTACTGGCTGAAGAGCGGCAGCCGTCGCCAGCGCGTACAGGTGCAGCCGGTGGCGCAGCTCGAGCTGAAGACCGGCGCCTGGGCCCCGGTCGATACGCTCTACATGAATGCGATCGGCAAGGTGCGCCTCGCCTTCGACGAACAGGCGATCTTCGACCCCTACGAGCAGAACCGGGCGACCGGCTCCTTCATCCTGATCGACCCCGACACCAACAACACGGTGGCCGGCGGCATGGTCAGCGGAAAGCGGAGCGAGCTCGGCGGCATCCACGGCGGCGATGCCCGCGTGATCCTGTCGCTGCCGGCCGACCTCGCCGACCAGATCATGGCGAGCGAACTCTTCGCCAACCGCCGCCATGAGGCGGAGGTGCGGCGCATGACCGCCGCTGAGGCGGCCGACCTCTGGTCGAACGCGGCAAGCGACATCTAGGCAAACGAAAACGGGGCCACATCGGCCCCGTTTCTCATTCTAAACTCGCCGCGTGACCCCTACCACAGTGGCATGTGGCGATTGACGTCCTTGTAGAGCAGGTAGCGGAAGCGTCCGGGACCGCCGGCATAGCAGGCCTGCGGGCAGAAGGCGCGCAGCCACATGAAGTCACCGGCTTCGACTTCGACCCAATCCTTGTTGAGACGATAGACGGCCCTGCCCTCGAGCACGTAGAGGCCGTGCTCCATCACGTGCGTTTCCATGAACGGGATCACGCCGCCGGGCTCGAAGGTGACGATGGTGACGTGCATGTCGTAGCGAAGATCGGCCGGGGCGATGAAGCGCGTCGTGGCCCAGGCGCCGTCCGTATCCGGCATCGGCTGCGGCGGGTGATTTTCCTCATGCGTGAAGATCGCCGGCGGCGGCTCCTGCCCCTCGACCTCTTGGAACGCCTTGCGGATCCAGTGAAACTTTACGGGTGCAGCACTCTTGTTCCACAGCGCCCAACGGGAGCCGGCGGGCAGGAAGGCGAAGGAGCCGGGGCGCATTTGGTGTGCCTTTCCGTCGAACTCGACGGTCATCTCACCGTCGACGACGAAGAGCACGCCTTCGGCGCGCTTCTCCGGTTCCGGCCGGTCGCTGCCGCCACCCGGCTGCACTTCCATGATGTACTGCGAGAACGTCTCGGAAAAACCGGTCAGCGGGCGGGAGATCACCCAGGCACGTGTCCCTTCCCAGTGCGGGAAGTAGCTGGTGACGATGTCAGTCATGACGCTGCGGGGGATGACGGCATAGGCCGTCGTGAACACCGCCTTGCTGGAGAGGAGTTCGGTCTGCGGCGGCAGGCCGCCCATGCTGGAGTAGAAGTTCGAGCTGCTCATTGGTTCACTTTTCACGGGCCGGGATTGTCAATCTGGTTTAAGCGCCGCATCTCTTCTAGGCAACCTTTAGATTGCCGTCGCCGCGGCAGACTGTCCGCGGTGCCTCGCTAGCTCAGGAGGGATCGATGAGTCTGGAAAAACTTCGGGAAGACTATGTTCAGAGGGTCAAGGAATACGAGGACAATCTCAAATCCATGTCCGAGAACGACGTCAAACACTTCCGCGCGGAGGATGGCGGGCCGCTCTCCGATATCACCGAGCAGATCCGCAACGAGTATTATCGGCATATCGAGACCTATGCGACCCTGATTGCCGAAATCGATGCCATTCTCGGAGCTTAGCGCGCTCGAAGCCGGAACAGCCGCTGCACCAGCGGTGCCGGATCGAAGCAAAGGGGGCTGTGCGTCCGTAGCCGGGCCCGAGGGTCGGGGACCCTGGCCACTACGGGTGCTGCATCCGATTGCTGAAATGATTGGGCAAGCCGTCTTAAGCGATCCTGGCAAGCCTGACATCGGTGTCATCGGCCAAGATCTCAGCCTGCGCGACGGACACGTTTGCCGACGCCATCAACAGCAGGCACAGGCCGACCGCGCGCGGTACTTCGGTTTCACCCGACGCCCAGCGACGTGTCGTCGTCTGATCGACACCAAAGAGCTTTTGGACACCAGCGGCGCTCAGTCCCGTGACGGCAACCGCAGCTTTGTATTCTGAGGTCTTCATGCACTGTTCCCCGCCCGCCGAAGCGCGCTTATCTGATATATCTTTATGTGAAGCTGCGTACTTTAGTTCTCGCTTATTTTTATGGATACCGAAATACGACATCTAAGCCTCCGTTTGCGACAGCGACGCCGATGCGACCTTTCGGCTGAATGTTCCAGAGGCTGTAGTTGTGTTGTTCACAGCAAGGAAGCTAAATGGCGGCGTAAGAAAAAAGCCCGCCTCCGCGGCTTTTCGGCTGGACATCGAAAACCTCCCGCCCGACCCGGCCCTTGGTGACAGCCAAGTCAATTCCTTTTGATGGCGGATCCGGTGTTTGCCGTAAACCGCTCTAGGACTCCAAGGCTCGTCCCGAGAAATCCCGAGACATCGTGGATCTTCACGAGCCGTAAATTTACTGTTGCGTACTTAACCGTTGGTCTCGTTTGTGGTCCGCTCCACCCAGAAGACATGTTCTCTACCGACTATTGCGGCTACTGTTCCAGGCACCCGCTTGACCGCGGATGGCAAAGCGATGGTCTTCAGAGGCTCGTTTCAAGGAGGATTTCGTGAAAAGGATAGTCGGCCTTGCGGCCATCTTTTGCTCGTTTTCTATTTTTGCTTTCGCCGCCGCGCCCAGTGATATCGCCGATCTCGTCGGTACTCGCGCGACGGACGCTGCGTCCAAGATGCAAGCCCGTGGCTACCGACACGTCAGGAGCAGCACTTGGTGGAACGACAAGACGGGCACGTGTGTCGATGTACGCGTGTCGTTTGGCCGCTACTCGCGTATCGATCAATTGAAGCCGTCTGCATGCGGCGAAGCTTCCGCCGGATCGCCGGACTTGAGCAACGTTCCGGCTCGCGCTTTGCGCGCGTGCAGCCGACGGGCCGATCGATATCAGAGCCCTCGAGGGGGAACGAACGTCGTCAAGGCAGCCGAGCGGACCGGTCCCACCTGGCTTCTGACGATCGCCACCCGACATTACACTCTAGAATGCACAGTTACGGCTTCCGGACGCGTAATTCGGATGGACACGAAGTAAAGAGCCAAGATCCACTGGAGATGCACCCCACATTTCCACAGCTCGTACAGCGGAGCTTCGGCATCAGCGTTTCAATTATCACTCGACCCCAAATCGCCGCCCAATCTCCCACCTGTCCAGCCAACAGAGATGACGGCATTTCGAGTTGCTCTTTCCGCGAGTCGGCGGCGGCGGCGCGTTTGTCTTCGCCGTCGGCTTAAGCGAACCACAGTCGAGAATTTGTAGCCGCCGACGGCTTTCCGACGGATTGGAATTCCAATCAATTGCTGAATCTGTCGGTGAGGTTTTTGTGCGTCCATTGGCACAAATGAAAAACCCCTGCAGAGCAGGGGTTTCGGCTGGTCGGAGTGGAGTGATTCGAACACTCGACCCCCACGTCCCGAACAACGAACCTTATCCCAAAAAGCCCGGAAATGCGGGCTTTCTTGCGTTCGCACGTGACGCTCAAACACGTTCTGTTCCGCCCATTCATTGCCAATCGTTGCCGTAACCGGATGCGGAACGATCACAACCACCCCCAAACGTCAACAAGGAGAAACATGGAAATTGTGAACCTACGGCCACCTTACCGGCCGCAGGATATGGCTGAATTTGACCTGCAAATCGGCCACCACCTGCGCATTTTCAATCTGGCCATAAGACGATTACCAAATGGCCATTATCGGATCATTGCCCCCAACGCTGCGGGCAAAAACTCTGCATCTTTTGCACCGACCTTGTCGGCCGAAATCGTAAGCGCTGCTCTGGCGGCAATAGGGGGCAAATCAGCCAATGACAATCATCGCGCAGCCTAATGACGGTCGACAGACAGTATGGAGCGAGTTTCAGCAGTTCTGCTGGATGCTTTCAGGCGATCCGGTGCTCGTGCCGTTCAAGGACGACCGGCCAGACTGGGAAAACGTCACCCGGGAAAGTCTTGAGAAGGTCGCCCATTGGTCCGACTTTGAAGTCGACGACATTCCTCGGCTAGCGGTTCTAACGGATAGCTTCGATCGTTTCATTGGCAAGGGCGACGATGTTTCAGTGGTGACCGCTTGGAACAATGGAACGCCGGAGATCCGCCAGATAGAAGGCTGGCGCTGTGAGCGTGCCGTGGATGTTATCATGGAAGCGATTGCTGACGACGTGCCGCTTGAGGATGTTTGCAACATGCCTCTTGCCGAGAAGGCGGTCGGTCCAGAGCCTGATCAGCCTGGCGCTGCTAACGACAATACCCCCACAGCAACGGCTGAAGTCAAAGAGCGCCTAACCCGCCTTCAGCGTGAGCATGGCGGAAACATTGCCGGATGCTCGGTTTTCGGAGCCACCGTCGACGGAAAGAGCGGCCGGATCACTATCGGAGGCGATGGTGTAGCCGTCTTACATACGATCCGTGGGAACTCACAGAAACGCCCCGAGTCTCTGCAACCCCCTTCAGCCTGGGCGACCCTTCGGCGATTCCGGAACGCGATTGGCTCTTCGGCAAGCATTTCATCCGCAAGTACGCAACTGCCTCGGTTGGGCCCGGCGGCGGCGGCAAGACCGCACATTCCATTTCGGAGACGCTTGCTATGGTTACCGGCCGCCCCCTGCTCAACGCTGATGGCCCGCTGACAAAGCCGCTGCGCGTTTGGTGGATTAACGCCGAAGACCCCCAAGATGAGATCGCTCGCCGCTTTCACGGTGCGGCCAAGCACTTTGGTGTTACCAACGAACAGATTGGTGGCCGGCTGTTCACTGACTCGGGACGCGATCAGGAGTTTGTTATAGCTCGCCAAGAAGGCCGAGACCTTAAGATCGTAGAGCCGTTTGTTGAAGATATGGTGGCTGAAATTCGGCGGCGCGAGATCGATGTCGTCATCATCGATCCGTTCGTTTCGACACATGAGGCCCAGGAGAACGACAACGGCGCCATGCAGCGAGTAGCCGCGGCCTGGGTTCGAGTTGCCGATGAGGGAAACTGCTGTGTCGAGCTAGTGCACCACGTATCGAAGAACCAGGGAGAAGTGACTGCTGATAGCGCCCGCGGTGGCGGCGCGTTTAAGGACAAGGTCCGGTCAATGCGAGTGTTTAACGTCATGACCCCTGCAGAGGCGGAGAAGGCCGGCGTCGAGGAGCCTAGATCATATTTCCGCGTCGACTTCGGAAAAGTGAATATGATCGCATCGGGCAACAGCCAGTGGCGACGGTTCGCATCTGTCAACCTTATGAACGGGCGCGGGCTTGCCAAGACCGGCGACGAGATCGGCGTCGTCGAGCCATGGAAGTGGCCATCCCCCGATGACATTGCGGATCGCCAGGCAGCTGCTCGAGCCGCTGTTGTAGCAGACGTGCCGGCGGAGACGCTGGCCGGGATCAAGATCCGCTTGCAGCACTCGGACTTCAAAGCCGACCCAA
Organism: Rhizobium sp. 10N414; assembly: GCF_056394785.1. Taxonomy (NCBI): domain Bacteria; kingdom Pseudomonadati; phylum Pseudomonadota; class Alphaproteobacteria; order Hyphomicrobiales; family Rhizobiaceae; genus Rhizobium; species Rhizobium sp. 10N414. Next base: position 9,828 of record NZ_JBFTIN010000050.1, read on the forward strand.
AAGGAAAACCATGGGCAGGTGATCTGCTCGTGGATCTCAGTGTCGCTACAGATAAAAGAGAGGCAAAGGGCATGCTCGAAGCATGGATTGAGGCTGGCGAACTAGAAGTCGTTGACCTCTATGATGCAGTCTCCCGCAAGCAGCGAAACTTCATCAAACCAGCGGCTGCGCCAACCTAAAAATAGTTGGCGCAAACGGGTCGGCGCATCGTCGCAAATCACGGTGCGCCGACGACCATATCCCTTGAGGATAGGTCGTCGCGCGCATGAGTGAGAACAAAAAATGTGTTGGCGCAAAACGGCGTCGGCGCAAACAAACTGGGCTTCCAAGACAGAGGTAAGGCGAACTAGCCGTAGACGAAATATATAGCGGCCAGAGCACCACAAATCGGCCCTGCCCAAAGAAAGACAGGCATCGCCCGGCGAGTCCCTTCAGCAATCGCTTCCTCGTTAAACCCGCCTTCGGCGTTTCTCTTCGAAGCTGGGAACTGCGCCTTGAGGTACGCACTCGATATCACATGTCCTGCGACAAAACCGATCAGGAAGACCGCAATCGCTGTCTTCCAGCTCCCCGTCTTCGCCCAGGTCCATATCGGCGGCGCAAGACCTGCGATCGTGTTGATAAGCTTAGTGCTTCCCGGCAATTGGCTTGGATGCATCGAATCCCCCTAATTCGCCCAAAAAGGTGGCACGACGTGAATGAGACGTCAATTTCGAGCCGCGCCAATCCTTTCAAAAACAAAGGAGAGCATTTGACCAACGCCGAACTACACCCCGACCGCCCCCTCCGCGGCAGGCGCCTCAGTTGGCAGGAGTTCTACCTGATGAGGCCAGATCGGCGGCCGGTGGCGGCTAACGATAACGAGCCTGCAGGGAGGCTAGGAAGGTTGACCGCTGCACATAGCGACGAGATCAGTTGTCGATGGAGAGTGGGCAAAGAGAAGTCGCCCCAATCGTGATTGCGGTATCGCTACCCAAGCAGTCATAGATGCAGATCTTATTCATTCCACTGGTATACTCGCCCTTCTTCATGCACATCATGGCAACTTCATTGGAAGGCATTTTTGTCATCGGCACGGGAGTGGTCGTGAAACCGGAAACCACGACGGCAGCGAGAAGTGTGAGCATATGAGTCCTCTGTTTGTCTGGCGACACGATACATGTTCGGCAATGCGCTGCAACTCCCTCATCCGCGTCCCTGCCACCACCGCGGCCAGAACAGTGGATTTAGCCAAAGCCGGTCATGCAGCCTGAGTTGCAAAGCGCTATCCTACGTCAACCATTACAGGATAGTGATTCGTGGCCGACAAAAAGTATCAAGTATTCGTTTCCTCGACTTTTCGTGACCTTGCCGACGAGCGACAGGATGCAATTCGAAACATTCTCGACCTGAAGCACATCCCGGCAGGCATGGAGTTATTTCCTGCGGCGGACGTCCAACAACTCACTTACATCAAGAAAGTGATCGACGAGTGCGACTACTACCTGCTGATAGTTGGTGGCAGATATGGATCGATGGACGGTGATGGCGTCAGCTTCACCGAACGGGAATATGACTATGCGGTCGAAACCGGAAAGGTCGTTCTGGCGTTCGTTCACGAGGACCCCGCTCAGATTCCGCTGGGAAAGAGCGAGGTCAAACCAAAGGTCGCCGCGGCGCTTGAAGCATTCCGTAAGAAGGTAATGACCGGCCGGCTTGTCCAACAGTGGAGCACAAGGCAGAGCTTGGAACCGCTCGTTCTGAAGGCCTTGATACATGCCTTCAACGATATGCCTCAGACTGGATGGATACGCGGTGACGCAGCAGCCAATCAGGAGGTCTTGGAGCAGGCAAATAAAGCCCTGCAAGAGAACGCCACACTTCGGGCTGAGCTCACAATGCTGAAAGCTGTTCCGTCTGCGAAATACGAGAACTTGGCCGATTTGGATGATCAGTTCGTAGTTCGTTACAAATATAGGTATCAAGCGCCCAGCGGGTCGACCAGATATCCCGAAGGATCAGCGACTTTCACGTGGCGTCAACTTTTCCTTCTGCTCGCCGCGAATCTGGACATCGCGAGAACAGAGGCAGCAATTGTAGCGGCCGTCAAACAAGCGGCAGACGAGGCGGACGTTTCCCATAAGCCGTTTTCAGTGAATGAAATTGATGTCACACGGATAAAAGTTCAATTTATTGCTTTGGGGCTTATAACAGCGAGAGTTACGGGCACGACACAGGGCGGGACAGCCGAATTCCTCACGCTCACCGACAAGGGAAGAGCCCTATTTATGGAGGGAATGGTAGTTCGAAGAGCAATTCCGGAATAATTCTCTCAAAGCCCACCCTTGACGATTTGCGACGCTCGCAACTTAATAGTTTGCAAATCCAATTCAGAGCAGAAATCGGCTTAAGCAGGTTTAGTGTTTAGCCTGCCGAACACTATATAAATGTAGGGGCCAACGAGCCCAGCCGTCTAGCGGTCTAGGAAGCAAGAGCCGGGACGCCGGCCGGAACAAACCTCAATTCCGAGGAACTGCACCAAATGTCATTTCAGGTAACGCGGCCAGTCGCCGCGAACGACAACGTGCCGCGTCATGCAGACGAATTCGCCACAGATCTCGCCGCAAGACGAGCGTGGCTTGAGAGCCTGCCTGGCAAAGCCAAGCCGGTGCTTGCCTGGCCAACGGTGGAACGTCTTTCCCGCCTCGACAGTCCGGAGGCAGCCCGTACCTTATATCGGTATGCAGAGTTGATGGCGCCGCCGCATATGGTCGCTGCAAACGACAATGATCCAGATGCAGCAGCTCCTGAAGGTGACCCAGACATGCGGCACGAGATGCGTCCCGGCATCGACGAAATGCTCGACGCTGCGTCGCCAGGCATGCGCTATCGGGTTGTTTCCGCGAAGATCAACGGCAGGTGGATAGTCACGGAACGACGCAAACCTGGCTTCACTTTTTCCGGAAGCCAAGTGCAGCTTGGCAATCTCCAATTTTGCGGCGGCAAGCTCGTTTGCTACGGGGAGACAGCGCGCGGAAGGCGCAAGACACCGGTGGAGCGCACACGGCAGCCCAAGGGCTATAAGGCGCCACCGAAGCGGTCTCAGCAATCAATCCGGTTCTTGCTTCCTGCAAACGACAACACGCCGATTGCTGACGGCGCTGGCTGGCTCGGTGGCGTGACACGTGCAACGGGCAACTCGACACGTCAAGATAATGGTGACCACGCGGCCGTGATAGAGATGGATCGGAATGCAAAGAAGACCGCTGTCCGCCTCGCCCTCGGCATGGATTCGGACGTTCTGGACGTTGCCATCACCGACGCTACCGCTCAACAAATTGGCGAGGCGTTCGGATATTCTGGCAAGACGGCTGAAAGGCAAGGAATTGCGCGGATCAACGCAGCGGTCAGAAAGTTGCAATCAATCGTTGCTTGATTGTCCCTAAAGTGGCTCGCGGGAACGTATCTAAATGAAGCGGTAGAAATACCGCTCCGTTCTTTGCCCGTCGCACTGCAGTTCCGCGCCGGGCCTCTTTATCTAAAGTTTCGCGCGCCAGCCCTTCGACAAGGCTTAAAGCACCGCTTCCCCCGTATCCGGCGATGTGAGGCGCGCGAAAACCCTCCAACGTGATGCCGGATGTACGCACACGTCGGAATTGTCACCGTATGGAGACATCGGTGATTGTCGGGCTCGAGCGCAGCGCCCTCCTCTCGCTGCTGCTCGCCTGCCCAACGCTAGCTGGCCCGAGGGCCGGCTTTTTTTATTGCCACCACACTCGCAAACCGCGCAGATCACGAAAGGATTGAGCGTGCCAACTATCACCTATGCCACGGCGGCCATTGCGCGCCACGTTGGCTTCTCTGAGGCGCGCGTCCGTCAAATCGCGCGCCGCCTTCGCGAAGCTGAGCTCATGCCCGCCGGTGCGCCTGGCGTTCCGCCCGAGGTCGATCGCCACGACCTTCTCACTTTGCTTATCGCATTGGCGAGCGACGCCACGGCAGCCAAAGCGGCAGATGCCGTCGCGACCTACGGCGCGCTCGTTCCCGGTGGCGCCAATCTCGATGGCGCGCCTGCCTCGATCCCGCGCACTATTCGCAGCGTGCTGGAAGTGCTGGCAGCGGAAGGCGCCGAAGGCCAGCCAGCCGCGCCGCTCGACATCGAATTCGTCTCGACCTGGCCAGAGATCGCTCTCCATTGGGAAGACGGCTCGGTTAGCCGATTCCGTCCGCATGGTTCGCTTGCTTCCCACTGGGAAGGTGACCGGATCCGTAAATCAATCACGATAACCGGCGCCGCGTTCGGCGCTCTATTCAAGGAGGTCTTCAATTGAAGAAACAAGAACCCTTCGCGATCCCGTCGTTGAGCGACGCTGACGTCGAGTACGGCACGTTAGCAGCTAAGTACATTGAGCTAGCCAACGAGCAGTCGCAGGTGCAGCACGAGGCGGACGCACTAGCGGAAGACATTCGCATTCGGAAGGCGCCATCTATCAGGCCGGGCGTTGCCGAACTTATCGGCCAGAACGTTGACACCACACTGCTGGATCGTCCCCGCAAGCTCGCCGCACTTCGTCAACGTGCGGCTGACCTCGAGGCTGCTGCAGAAATTATCCGTAGGCGTCGTGACGACCGGCTTGGTATCGCATCACTCGCCGCGTGCGCTCTCGTCAGGCCCGAGTACGCTCGCCGCATTGAAGCCTTCGTGGCGGCCCTAGAGGCAGCCAAGGCCGCTTACGATGCTGCTGAGGAGATCCTCGACGGCCTCGAGCGCGAAGATGTTCAAGTGGGCTATATGCAGCCGCCTCGCTCTCCATTTTTCGCGGGCCGCGACAATGGCATGACCCGCCTGATCGCCGATGCAAGGAGTTCCGGCCATGTCGCTTGAGAGAGCCAATGAGAAACGCGCCAAGGCTCCGCGCCTTATTAAGCTCCCCGGCGACAAGACGGCCCGCCGCTCAGATCGAGACCCACTGGAGATCGCCAAGGAGCTTCGCGCTAAGTCCCGGCTCGGTCAACGCGAAGCTAGGCTCGACGCTATGGAGCGAAAATGACGAACACCATCAGCGGTTACGCTGCCCGGTTCGGTGACGAGACAGTCATTGCCTCGTCGTTCCGCGAGAAGCTAGCGGCTGGCTGTTTCAGCAGGACACTGCGGGAAAGCCCTGATGTCGTGATGCTGTTGGATCATGACAGTGGCCGAGTGCTAGGCAGGACAACTGCCGGCACGCTGACGCTAAGAGAAGATCGCATTGGTTTGTGGTTCTCTCTCGAGGCGGACACCACAACGCCAAGCGGCATGGAAGCGCTTGGTACCGTGAAGCGAGGCGACGTGCATGGGTGCTCGTTCGGCTTCAGAGTCAGGTCTGAGGAATGGCAAGACGGCGACGACCGATTGCCTCTGCGCATCATTACGGATGTCGATTTGTACGAGCTCACGATCACGGCGTTCCCGGCTTATCCGACCACATCGGCAACAATCGCCGGCCAGCGCTCCAAAACGTCCAAGGCCGAGGCAGCAATGCGCGCCCGCGGCATTCCATTGAAGTAGGTTAGAATGAACGTTGAATTTCGATACGAACTCGGCGACCTCGTCGAGACGCGCCGCGGTGAGAGCGGCAAGATCATCGGGGCGTCGGTCGCGGAGGGCCGACATTCTCCATTCTTTCTGAGCTACAGGATCGAGAAGGATGACGGCACGTTTGCCTGGACCCCAGAGCACGCCATCACTCGTGTCCTGGGCTGGTAAAGGCAACGGGGGGTCTTCTGATCCTCTCCGCCATCTCCGCCACGGATCGGTGTGGCCCCATCGCGTGCATGAGCCTTGCCCCGGTTGAGAAAATATTCCGCTACCGCCAAAGGCCCTGAGTTGTGGGCCTTTGCGGCCATTTCTCCCTTCAGAAACGGTGAAATATCATGGCAAAATCGCCAAAACCGCCACCGCATTTGCGGCCGGCGACGCAGAAGTGGTGGAAATCGGTGATGGCTGATTTCGAGTTGGAGGATCACCATTTGAGACTTCTCCAACTGGCCGCGGAAGCTTGGGACCAGGCACAAGGCGCCAGAGAGGTTCTCGATAAGGACGGACAGACATTCACTGATCGCTTCGGCCAGCCAAAGGAGCGGCCAGAGGTTGGCATCCTACAGAATGCAAGAATCGCGTTTGCCCGCCTGCTTCGCGAGCTTGCCCTCGATGGGATCGATCAGCCAGAGGCTCCACGGATGTCCCGCACCCGTGATTATGGCCGGAGGGCCTGATGCCAGTCAGAAAACGTGCCAACCGAAAGCGGGCTATCGCTAGCGTCGACGAGTGGGATGCAGTCTTCTCAACAGGCTATGATCTGCTCTGGGAGTTGCAGATGTTGGGCGTCGAGATGGATGAATACGGCCGGCCCGACCTTGCCGTCACCGAAGAAGCATGGCGCCTCCTCGGCGAGGATTACCTCATGAAACCGCGGCATCCGGAGCTTCCAGAGCCGTGGGCACTTCAAATGTTTGGCGATCCACGGCCGCGTCGCGGTAAGCGGCGGCGCTAACGCGTAGCGAGGCGCTGTTTTAGCGCCTCCTTGTACTTCCTCGGAACATAGCCAAGGGTCCTTGAGCCACAATTAGGGCAGCGGTAAGCGCCGCTTTTGAACAAGGTCACCAAGAGCCAAACGATAAGCCAGGCGCCGCCGGTAAACACCGTGAGCAGCAAGTGCAGGATGTGATTTGGCGTTTGCCGCTCGGCAAGCACCATTGCGATTTCTTCTTCGCAGAACATCCGTCGTTTCTGTATCCCCATACACTAAAAAATAGAGCGAGATCGAACGAATGACAACTGACTTCGAGTGTCTCGTGGTGCGGTAACGCGTCTCTTGGGCGTCGCTCGCCTAGTCTTCAAGGAAACATCATGAGTTCATTTTTTACGTTCACCAGCGATGGCAGAGCGCAAATCCTTTCGGATGGCGCCTGGCTACACCCCGACGGCCGGCTGTATGCCGTCGATAAAAAGACTTGGGCATTTCCAAGCCATCCGATCGCGATCACCGCACGCGGTACATCCGCCTCTCAGGTCGGAGAGATCGTGGCACACTTGCTTGAGTTGTCCCGAACCAAGCCCAATTGGTCGGTCGATCGAATGTTGGACGGAATCCGCATGCTGTTCGTCCTGCTTTCCGATCGCGGTGAGATGCCGGCCGACTTTCTGATCGCGGCGTGGTCGCCGAAGGCCGGGGCGGTACATTATTACGTGCCGTGCTGCCACCGCGAAGCTTTCCCACTATTCGAACTCACCCGGCTTGATCCGAGCCAGCAGATGTCCTCGCCAGCACTTTCGCCAGCGGATCTGGCGCACCTCGGCATCAGTGCAGACGACACCGCCGCACACGATTTTCTGGAGCGGCACGGCGCTGAGATCATGCGCGCTATGCGTCAAAAGCGCGACAGCATCCCTGGCTCTGACGTGGATATGTTTCTCGTTGGCGGTCGGTGCGACCTGACTACCGTTTCGGCGGCAGGCGTTTCGACCAAAACACTATGCACATTCGATGATGAGATCGGGAAGCTGATCGATCCGAGCCGCGAGGCCGTGCCATGCAGCTAACGGTGGTCGAGAACGCCGAAATCATAGCCCCTGGCGATGGCGTCCAGATCTACCTCCGTCGCTCCCCGCTGCGGCAGGAACGGGACAGCCTTAAGGCTCCGGCCGGATCAACCATAGAGGAAATCGTTGAGCTCTGTGACGTCGGCGACGAGCGCCTGTATGTCACCATCAATGGCCACGCAATCGAACGATCCAACTGGGCCCGTGTCCGAGTTAAGCCAGGCGCCACGGTGAACATTGTCAAAGTTCCCGGCAAGGGCGCCCTGCGGAGCATCCTGGGGGCAGTCGTGGCGCTCGCTGCGGCTATCTTCGCGCCGTACCTGCTTGGCGCCATCGCGCCCGCATTGGTTGGCACGGCGGCAGGCACGGCTCTGACCGGCGTTATCGGTGCCGGCCTGCCGGTGACTGAGAGCTTGGCGATCGGCAGGTTGTTCCCATTAAGGCGTTTGGCTGAACAAGGGGAGTGTTGCCAATGATAACTGATGCTGAACTCGCTGACTTTCTCTCCGCAAGCGGGCACGACGATTGGGGCGCGTGGCGTCCCGATCCTGCCTTCCCACACGATGCGGCATGGAGCAACTCGCGTTTTTCCGTGCTCGCAATGCCGTCTGGTGATTGGACACACGTGATGATCCGACCGAAAGCCGGCGTGTCGGAGCCGAGGTGGCGCGACCGGCAGCGGATTAAGAACGACCTTTTCGGCGAAGAAGCCGTTGCAATCGAGGTGATGCCAAGGCAGCGCGATGTCGTTGCATCTGGAGAGGCTTATCACATTTGGCTCGCGTCGTCGGACAGTCTCAGTCTGCCAAGTTTGGCTGAGTAGCYACGCACACGCCACCCTGCTTGGCGTCCAACAAAAGGAAAATCGATTGACAAAAGCCAACGCCCAGCCGGGCGACCGATGCTCCGTGCCTTCGCGCGATGAGATCGGCCAGATCAACCCGCACAGCCCCGCCGGCAAGCCGAACCACTTCGCCTGCGGCGGTTACTTCGCGCCCCATGAGGCGCCCAACACCAAGGAATGCCAATGACACAAACAGCAACCTGGTCGGTGCCACTCTTTGGCCCGGCCTCGCCGACTCTTTTCGCACAGCGCATTGACGACAGCCTAGACGCGCTGCTTTCCAGTCATTCCGGGTCTGCGCGACCATCTTATGCCGTCGCCGGCACGATGTGGCTTAACACCGCATCGGCGGGCCTGCACAAGTATTACTTCTTCGACGGCACGACTGACCGGCTGGTGTTGACGATCAACACCTCGACCGGTGCGATTCAGTATGCCGATGGAGTGTCTAACGACGCTCTGGCAACCAAGGCGCCGATCAGCGTTTATGCGGCAAAGAGCAGTGGCTATACCGCCGTTGCGGCTGACGCTGGCAAAACGCTGCGATTCACCGCTGCGGCTACCTTGGCACTGACTGCCGCCGCGGCCTTGGGGAACGGATGGTCGCTGAATGTTGTTGCAGACGGCGGCGCGGTCACGATTGATCCGAACGGAAGCGAGACCATCAACGGCCAGACCACGCTTGTTGTCCCGAACGGCACGAGCGCAACCATCATCTGCGACGGCTCAAACTTCTTCACGGTTGTCCGCTCTCCAGGTTGGGAGACGATTTATAGCGGCGCTTTTTCGGCAGCTTCCGCAGTGGATTTCACTAACCTCGGTGCGTATAGGCGCCTGAGACTGGTTGGGAAGGCATCCCCCTCAGTGGGATCAAACTCCCTGTTCCTTAGAACATCTACCAACAACGGATCATCCTACGATGCAGGCGCATCCGATTACGCAATCCAAAGGCTGACAGTAGCGAGCTCCTCCGCTACGCCGGCGTTTGGTGTTGGATCGGCGTTCGATATTAGCCAGGCCTCTGCCAACGATGCAAATGCGGTAAATTCGTTCGATATCATTCTTGAGAGTTTCAACGAGGCTACCGCGATGACGTTCAATAGCAGATTCGTCGGCGTCAGCTCTTCGGCATTCTATTCAGCTTTCAACACCGGGGGTCGCAACAGCGTTGCTGCGCGTAACGCCCTTCGTCTCCTCCCGGGTTCTGGGACGATTACCGGGAGCGTCACACTTCAAGGGGTGAGGTCTTAAAATGGCAAACATTCACGTTGACGGTATTGTGGTCGAGATGACCCCTACCCAACTTACCGCTTTTGAGGCCGATCGCGCATCTTTGTCCATGCCGCCGACCGTTGAAAGCGTCTCCGCGCGTCAGTTCAAGCTTCAGCTTCTGGCGGCGGGCTTGCTTGATTCCGTAGAGGCGTGGGTCGCGAGCCAGTCGAGGGCGGTGCAAATCGCTTTCGAAAACTCGGGAACGTTCGTGCGCACCGAGCCCATGATGGCGGCGGGGTTCGCCGCGATGGGCGTAACCGAAGAGCAGATTGACGAGTTCTTCGAAGCGGCGTCGGTGCTTTGAGAGAAATGAAAAGGGGAGCCGAAAGGCTCCCCGATCCAAAATGGATAAACGCATTACTGCTGTGTTTTTCGAATAATGAAGTCTTTAAGCATTCTCATAATATAGAGAAGATTATTGACTGCCTTTAGTATTTCAAAAAAATCGTCCAATTCCATTTATATATTCTCCTAGGTAGCAAAGGCCCTCCGTTTCATCGAGTTCTGAAACATATCGGGTATCCCTTTCGTCGTTAAAACACAGCACTATTACTGTGCGAGGTTTTGATACTTTAATAGGAGGTTGCAGTCAAGAAGATTCCTATTCTCTAATTAAATTAATCTTTTAAAATTCAAAGAGTTAATTCATCGAGAGATCAATCGCGATTATTCCGCTCATGGGGTGGCATTGTTGTGTTTTCCAGGCACAGCCGCTTCCTTGGCGACGGACGTATTATGACGGGATTTGCGATTCAAAGGGTGCCGACAGCCGGGCTCATCCACAAAGAATTTTGTTCTTGTTGTGTTTCAGCTTTCTGCCTAAGCTCCTGTAACGCTTAATGTGTCCAGCTGTTCAAGTGTGCCGTGGCAATGCAAAGACCGACTGATGATCAAATTCTAGAGTACACTGGTCGGTTTGTCGAAGTGATGAGAGAAGACTTCGAGCGCTCATTTGGGTTGAGAGAATTCAGAATTTATGCCGGGGCCGAATTTGACTTCGATGCTCGCGACATGGATGACGATCTCGAGCTCGCGGTAATCCGGCGCTTCGACGCCCACTACGATTTAGTGCGGGCAACTTTCGACATGCGTTGGGAATTTCTGGACTCGCACATAGAGGCGCGGTTGAGGCGGGAGTCCGGTACGACGTAGCGGAATGCGTCTCGATGTGCACACAGGCGGTTCGGGGCGACAGACCTGCCACCGCCCCCATGCCCGCCCAAGAGATCACCTCGCCGAGCAATTCTTGCTACGCATTGCGTTTTGAATTGCCTGAACCTTGCCCTTGGCGACGGCAACCTGGCCTTCCTTGTCGCCGCCAAACGTGCTCGATGTCGGCACGCCGATCAGGAACACTCCAACAGCATCGCCGGTAGCAGCGTCATTTTGGGCCTTGGAAACGGTAGCAAGATTTTCCTGCTCCTTGACAAGTTCCGCAGCTAGGACTGGACAGCTGGAGCCCGTGTACGCAGCCATCGGGATATCGACAGGTACGATTGCGCGTCAGGACGCTTTGCACAGGAAGTGGCGGCCAGCAGCGATGCCAGCACAACGTAACGAATTTTCACTTAAGGCCCCTCAAAATAATCTTAACCCGCTGTTACGTATGCATGTTCGCAGTCGAGGCGGAAGCGGCTATTTGAGGTTGTCCACTGTCGGTCACAGCAGCTTTTGTCGCAGGGGCGTTCGTCCACACCGTTTTGCGACGAGGCGACAAATTGTCGTTGATCCGGGAGAGAGCTTGTAGCAGTGTGTTTTTGGCTTCGGCGAGATCAGCATTCGCGCTGATCCGCCTTTGGGGAGCCACCTGACGCGGGAGAATGCGGCCTGCCTGCTAGCTGATGCCGTATTCCCCGCTGCCAGGACCCTTAGAGAACCAAACTCATGAAATATTCGCAAGCGTAGAACGGCAGTATTGCGCTTTTATCCCGTGGTGATTTGGCCGGTCGGCTTACATTCAGGCTTAACCAGGTGACGAAAAGTACCGGCAGATGACCGGTCCCGCTTTTGCGGCCGACTTTTTCCCTTAGTTGGCGTACTGCTTCTCGGACTGCGGAATCGGACGATCCCGCATCTGAAGCCCCCGCTCGAGCCGGTCGACTATCGCGGCAACGCCAAGCGACAGAACGCCGAAGCCGAAGCAGATCGCGCCGACAGCTTCCTGCGCGACGGTCGGCCCGGTGAAGCCTACGGCGAGCCCGAACAAGATCTGCAGCACGCCTACAATGGTGAGAAAATGGAACATTTGAACCCCCAGGTTGCAGCGAGAATCGCTCAACACGTGGTGGCGGTCAAGTAGCCCTTGCGAACCGCCTCAACCGAGTCGGGCGTCGATAAATTCAAGCCGTTCCTCCAGTTCTCTTATTTTCGCCTCGAGTGGTGCGGTGATGGACCGGTAAGATAGATAATCTACTTCCGCTTGGCTGAGTGTCACGTAGAGCCGGTAGTCTCCATTGAGGGAGACGCGCGCCGGCGACATTTCAATTTCAATGCCATCGTCATCCTCCATTTTCCGCACATTGAGTATCGAAATGATATTTTCATCAACGAGTTCGTGTTTGCCCATGTTGCGCCGGTACCCACGCGCTAAAATCTTCAAATCAGCCTCCCTCTAGGTGTTATTTCCTATTGCGTTCAGATGCCCTTGCGGCCAGCCTTTCGGCGCGCTGCTCGAGAAAGCCTCCAGCCGCTATTACGTGTTTTGGGTTAGCAAACGGCACGACGCGCGATTTACTGCGCTTCACGTAGTCGTCTAGATCATGAGGATCGAACAGCATATGTGTGCGCTCAGATCCGACGCCCTTCTTGAGGAAGGCAATCTGACCGGCGTTCACAAGTGCTCTTAGCGTGGAGACCGAAACGGCCAGGCGCTCTGCGGCCTGCTTAGTTGTGAGAAGATTCATCCGTTGCCGACTTCGCCGCCTCGTGGCAGCAGCCCTTTCTTCTCCAAGTCCTCGGCGATCAAGTTCTCAATGTACGACGCCACAGACCGACGATCGGCCTTGGCAGCCAGCTTGATCGCTTCTTGTAACTCGGGCTCGACCCTGATGCCGATCGCGGCCGTCTTAGCCATATGTCATATCCTCTGTTCGCAGTATGCTAACATTTATCGCATTTTCTAGTTGACCGCTATGAAATCATTCGCTATACAAATACTAACAAATGCAAACGCAGCGAGGAGAGAAAGATGCCAACGGAACAGGTTCACATTGACAGAATTGCGTTGCCCCGCAGCCTAGTCGGAAGAAGAAGACGTTATGTTGCAGCGTACCGTTTCCGCGTAGGCCAGTTGGTCGACTTCCATGGCGAACTAGCCATAGTCATTTCCCGCTCCCGCAGCATGATGGGGCGCGAGTTTTACCAGATCCTCTTGTTGACTGCCCATGAGCGCCCGATAAGGCATGTTCTGGGCTCAGTCCTTCGACATACCCATTGAATTCAGAGACCCTGCGCGGGGCGGCCGGCGCTTGACACGTTGGCCGGGCGGGCGGCGATGGCATCACGACGTCGCCGCCCGTCACCATAAGTTCTTGGCGCGACAATGCGCGCCGGCCGACATGATGTCGCGCCTCTTTTATCCAAAGTCACCACAGGCCGGCGCGATCACCACCCTCTCCCACATTGAGGCGCGCCGGCTGGTCCATTTCTGGGCTCTTTTCTGGACGTTGGGGCACCAATGCTGAGAATAGTCTGAAACCACGAAAAATGAGGGAGACAGATGCCGGTAGCTGCAAATGACAACATCGCACCAGATGCGCCATTGCGGCTCTCTGACATCCTGCCACTCGCATTCCCTCATGGCGGCATGACGGTCAGCGGGCTCCGACGAGAGGCCAGCCGCGGGCGTTTGGTCGTCATGCGCATAGCCGGTAAGGACTTCACCACGCTTCGATCGATTGAGGAGATGAAACAAGCATGTCGCGTGCCCGCAAACCAGCCCGCCTCTGGCTCCGGCCAGCAAGCAAGGACCGAGCGCCCGTCTGGATCATCCTCGACGACGGAAAGCAGTACAGCAGCGGCTGCGGCGCGGATGATTATAGCGGAGCTGAGAGGGCCCTCGCCGACCACATCGCGCGCCAGTTCATCGCGACGCCAGCACGGAAAGACCGAGCAGCGTCCGAGGTAACGGTTGCGGAGGTGATAGCACACTATCTCCAACTCAAGCGCGACACGGCGACCCGCCCTAAAGAGCTAGCATCGCGCGCCGAGAACCTGCTCGCCTATTGGGGTGAGAAAACGCTCGACGACATCACGAGCGCGACATGCGCCGAGTACGCCAAGAAGCGTGGAACTCCGAACGGCTCCCGCCGCGAGCTAGAGGATCTGCGCGCAGCATGCCGACAGGCCATCGCTGATAACGTCACGCGCCAGGCAGTGACCGTCACCCTTCCACCGAAGGCAAAGGGTCGCGTGAAGCACCTGGATCGATCCATGATGGCAAAGCTCATCTGGGCTGCATACAAGAAGCGATCCAAGTTTCGTGGCGTCCCGAACAAATGGCGACCGACCATTCATATCGCACGCTTCACGCTGGCCGCTGTCTACACTGGCAGCCGATCGTCTCGCATCTGGCAAGCCTCATTCATCAAGGAGGAAGGCCGTCCGTTCATCGACCTTGAAGCTGGCGTGTTCTACCGAGCATGGGAGGGCGAGATCGTCGCCGCCAACAAGCGCGCTCCACCGATTCGCTTGCCCGACCGTCTGCTTGCCCACATGCGCCGTTGGCACCGTCTCGGCGCAAAGTATGTGGTCGAGTACAACGGCAAGCCGGCAGATCCCAAGCGCGCTTTTCGTAACCTCGTGGATGACGTTCTAGGCGCCGATGCAGATGGCATCGTACGGCACACCCTGCGGCACACGGCTGCGACGTGGCTGATGCAGGCGGCAGCCGACAAATGGGAAGCGTCTGGCTACCTCGGCATGACGCTCGAGACATTGGAAAAGACCTACGGCCACCACCACCCAGATCATCAGGCTGGTGTCGGTGCAGCGTTCACATCAGGAAGGGCCGGCCGGAAGAAATGACCATTCATTGCCGCATTCGTTGCCGTGGAATTTCCGCAACGCAAACCCGAAATGAAAAAAGCCCGCTTGCGCGGGCTTTTCGGCTGGTCGGAGTGGAGTGATTCGAACACTCGACCCCCACGTCCCGAACTTCGGGGGATTTAGCTGATCGCCCGGAATTCTGGGCCTTGCCAATTCCTTTGATACCCCTTCGTTCCCTCTTTTTTCCGTTGTTCCGTTAGATATCGTTAGGTGTAAGATGCTCAGTTTTCGTCGCAGGCCCGACCATCGGCAGCCATCGGCCTTAAGGAGACGTACCGTAGCTAGTGCAAACTTTGGACGAGGTAGTCTCGAATTTGATACAGATTAACGGCAAAGTCTTCGGCATCTTCTGGGCGGATCGAGATTGACAACCGATTAGAAAAGACTTGGTTCTTCGCTTCATCACAGAATGACTGCGCGATACGCTCGACCATCTTTTTGCGCGGTACCCCAATTCGCCCCCGGCCTGTACCCATGAGCGGAACAGAAAGGTCTCTCAAGTTTCCATTGGAACGTACGAATTTCCAGGTGGCGTCAAGAGCGTCCTCAATTTGACGCGGAGTGGAACTTGCATTTCCCTGGTCATTAAGACGGGACATCGCGACAAAATAGAAGGTGCGATTATGGCTTGTGACCCGAGCAACGGTACCGATTGGATATTCGACCTTCTTACCTGGAGCGTTTTCTCTCTGTACTCCATGAACTGCTGCGAGATCGAGGCTAAGCTGACGGTCGATTTCCTCAGTGTTTGCATTGAAGAATTTTGTCGCTACCTGACCTTGGATGCTGCCGGTGTCGATCAGTCCGCTGGCCATATCCGTGTCAAACGTAGTGTTTGTGCTGACAACAACGTCGTGGTTGCCATCGAACAAATCGCCAATCCGCACTTCGACCTGGAAATCTTTGCCGGGTACCTTGTATGAGAACCGGGTAATTGGGCGGCGAGTAGTCACAACCCACAAAATTGCGAATACCGTCATGATCAGTACAGCGTAGCTACTATATCTATCTTTCGTGTAAATATTAAAAAAATCCGCCATATCCATGACAAGATATATGGCACCCACAATTGCGAATACTTTGGCAACTGCTTCACCAGATAAAAGCGCGTAACGCCAAAAAGATAGCGTTCGAATAGATTTAAAAAAGTATCTCATTTTTTGGCAACTACGAGTAACGATAGACCTGCGGGGATGCTTTGGTTGCAAGCATAAAATCTGCGTCAGCGAGTGCTGATCTGATCAGTTCTTTCTTCATCGGCACATGGAGCGTTGGAACCTTTTGCAATGAGTCTCTGAAAATTGGAAGGTTGTTCCAAAGCTCTCTAATTCCAGGCTTGAGAGAGCCGTTGTTCATCAGGCTTTCTTTGGTGTCGTATTCTGGATATACCACGATTATCGGTAAGGCCTGATCGTTGATGCCATAGTCTAATTCTTCCCTGAGGGCTCGGGAGTTCACCGTGTTACTGCTGAGAAACAGCACCATGTTTTTTGACAACCTCATTCGCTCTCGCAGACGGGGCCTTAGCGTTTTCTCCCAATCACTGCCGTCTCGAACACTGTAGGTGGTCGCATGTGCATCGGTGAAGGGAAAACTGGAATCGCTGCCTTTCCACGACCGCAGCAAATTGTAGTAACAAAAGTCCTTCGTTGCATGTGCGCCTAATGCACCCGGATTAAAAGGTTCTGCAACGTAGAAGGCGCAATATGTGACAGTCCGCAACATTGGTACTCCGTAGAAGCGCTGGTTTATTAGGACGATGAAGCCATCCCAATTTTTGGATTAGCTAGTTTCCAGTGAGTCTCGTCAAGTAGTACGCAACGCGAAGTGTTGGATGCACAAGCGAAGCTGTCAGGCAGATTTGTTCGCACTCCCTGTTTAGGTATCAAGCCGGTTTGTGGGGTTTTGGCGTATAGCGCCATCAACTAGGATTTGAACCGATCAAGCGGCTTTTGCCGCCTTCGCCTTTTTCCTTTGAGCTTCGGCAGCTCTCTTTTCCCGGTCAGCCCTTTGCGCGTCGTTAACCTCGATATGGAAGTCCGGGGAAAAATGGCCGTAGACGGCCTTAATCACTTCTTCCGTCGTCGATAAGTAACTTGCGATGATGTCTAAGGGGACGCGCTTCGCCATCAACCAACTTGCGCACGTGTGCTTGAAGGTATGGCGATTGACTTCCTTGGCTCGCGCCTCGTCAAACACCTTGTATTTGAGCGTATAAAAACCTCGCCGGGTCGAGCCGGGCTTGCCATTGTGCTCAATCACGTTAATTGACCCATCCTTTTTCCAGCGCTTAAGCTGGTGCAAGAGGCGGTCTGGGATGCGAACGGGATCGGCCCGTTTATTCAGCGGTGTCTTATTTCCGACTCCTGCTCGGTAAAAAATCCCACTCTCAACATCCATCCATGGACGGCCATCGACGTTTTCAAAAGATGCTTGTTCGATCTTCTCGGCGCGGGTGCCGGTGTGAACGGCAATAAGAATGAATCGCGCCAGATGCTCTGAAGTCTTATGACCCTTGGAACCTATTACATCATTCTTGGCTCGGTATGCACATCGTACCAGCTTCGCGACTTCGGCGGCGCTATAGTATGTCATGCGAGGTTCCGGGGCGGCAGGTAATTCCCAGTCGATAATGTGACCTTTGAGTTCGCACAGGCCTTTTTTTAAACCAAACAGGACCATCGCCTTGAGGTCCTGAAGTTCACGGCGAGCCGTGTTATCAGCCAGCGGCTTACCGGGTCGGGCGCTCTGCTGATATGCAACGCAATTCCTCTCGTTGATGTCGTAAACTGTCTTGCCGGACCAAAAGGTGATCAGGCGTTCAACGGAATTCAGATAATCGCGCTTTCTTTCTTTCGACTTCTTCGCGATCTTCTTCTGGTGTCGCTCAATGTAGAAACGGATGAGATCGACAACGAGAACTTCGCGAACGTCTTTGCCGTGGTCGGCAATCGGCGTTTGCGCGTATAAAGCCG
Source organism: Rhizobium sp. 10N414 (assembly GCF_056394785.1). Lineage (NCBI taxonomy): Bacteria > Pseudomonadati > Pseudomonadota > Alphaproteobacteria > Hyphomicrobiales > Rhizobiaceae > Rhizobium > Rhizobium sp. 10N414. The sequence continues at coordinate 27,526 of NZ_JBFTIN010000050.1, forward strand.
CCTCGTACTCGTGGCGCTTTATTTCAGCGTCCGAACGAAATTCAAAGCCGAGTCCCGTGCTAACAAGCTTCGGTCCGTGCTTGATCGCCCAATATCCCCGCGATTTAAGTTTCTTTTCGGGGCCGGGATGAAACTTTGGCTTGATCCAGACGAGATGCGGGGGCTTTGCTGGTCTTGGCATGAGGCGATCCACTCCTGAATTTGGCGTCGCGTGACGTAAAGGTTTTTGGTGTTAAGACGGGTTGTTGCCAGCCGCCCTCGCTCAATCGCCAGGCGCAGCGTTTTCACAGTGACAACTGTGGATGGCTCGGAATCCGTATTGCGATACGAGATGCCGCCGAGTTCCGGCAGGCAAACCGCCTGAGGTAACGTTAGGGGGGTGTCCGGGGCGGGATCGAAAAGCTCAAGGAGGCGGACTGCTTCGGTCATGGCCGCGTCTAGCGTCAGAGCTTGGGCTATGATTTCTTCTATCGCTTTTGCAGAGCGCTCGCTTTCCGCAATCGTTGCTGCAACTTCCTTTTGAAATTCTACAAACTCATCATCCGTCATCAGCGCCGCCTTTCTCAAGCGACAGATTACATAAAGCACCACATTGCGGAATTTCAAGCAGTCGGCCCGAACCCGTCAAAAGCACGGATGCCGTCCCTATGAATTTCCGCCTTGAGTGCCGCCGCCGCTCCCGGTAGCCGGGACTTGCGCACAAGCTTCCGTTCTGCGCTTCCATGCCGCTGGACATAGATCGCCGCGTAGTACCAGATCGTGCCGCCGGTCGCGTCTTGTTGATGTATCTCAATGACTTCGATATTAACCGTCAGCCCTCTGATTTTCGTGATCGTCTGGCGCATGAAAATCCTCATTTATATTTGATTTCATTGAGGATTTTATAGCATAGTTGAGGATTCTTGAGAATCCTTGCGACAAGAAAGATGTCGCACATGGGATTCTGATTGCTAACGGAATATGTCGGATTTTAGTGGTCTTGGAGAGGGATCGTTTGTCTCGTCTCGGCGGCAGGCAGGGTTGACAGGGCGGCGGGCGGCATAGGCTCTTTCCTTGCCTTGGCCAGAATGGTCATGGCGGTGACCGCAAGGTCATAAAGAGCCGCCCGCCGTCGTGTCACCGAGCGGCAAGGTTCCGCGACTATCCGGGAGTGCAGGTACGCGAAGCGGATCGACCAGAGACACGCGGCTCAGGTCGAAGGCCCGGAGAATCGTAGCGGAAAAGAGCGAGGCTCCCCTGCCGGATTTTTTTGTTGGGGTGCGAAAACAGTAAATTTAAGGTTAATGTCAACATTAGCTGAATCAAGCATTTGGTTTTGTTGTGTTTCAGTAATGGCGTTCCTTCGCAAAAACCGAGAAATGTCAACACTTCTTTATTTTCAACGACTTGCCCATCTGGCTCGACTTAAAAAAGGGCTTGTAATACTCCAATGCTTGCCCCATTTTCGTCTTCATCCGCTGAGCAAGCGGCTCTGAAATGATTTGCGGCACACTCGATGCCGCATATCACTTGACCGCCCGCATAGGCGGCAGTGCCTTCGCTTCCCGAAGGTTTCTGATCATCTTTGGCGGATCCCCTCCCTTGCATTTTCGCAGGCTCTCGGAGGGCGCTTAACTGTGCCCTCCGTTCCCCCCCGCCCGATTTCAAAGCTTCCTTTCCACAAGGACGGCGGAGCTTTGCCCAAAATTAGAAAGGCATTTTATGAGCAAAATTGAAAATGAGATAACCATCGATCTGAGAGAGATTTTGCCGCTAGATCGGGATTTTGCCTACAGCATCGCACTCGAACTGAACTCACTCATTCTGCAAGAGTATAAGCATCTGGAAGAGTTCAAGCACCGCCCCGACGCTGTGTGTCGAAGAACCGCAGAAATCGCAAGGCTGAAGTTCATGGTTGAGCATCTCGTGCCGGAAAATAGCAACAAGCGCGATCTAGCGACGAAGGCTTGGGGCTTTTTGGCTGCCGAGGGATACAGCGCCCTTGCCAGAAATGGGTTTCGCGTACCGGAGAGTGCGCCGCTCGTGGCTAAAGAGGGCGGAGCTTCCTAGAATGAATGGAAGCATGAACGTTATCAGCTTGATATTGGACGACGGGCACGCTGAAGCGTTGGCGCAATTTTGCAAGCGCTCCTTCCTAGATCGCGTCCGGTTATTCTCGGCATCTGAAGCCGAGGCGCGTCAGATGGTCGATGCAATCCACGAATTGCGTCATGCGCTCGCCGAGGCAGGTTTCGCTCCTCGACAATCGGATCGGCGGTTGACGCAGGTTCCGCCAGCCATGAGCATTTAAAAAGCCGCCTTAACACGGGCTGGAACCCTCGGCGGCTTTTAGGAACAACACATGATTGCTGACGGCTACATGGATGTAAAGACCCATCTTCCGGGTCGGTGAGCGGCAGGCTGGCATATTGGCCAGCCGGTAGCGCCGAACTTCTTAATCTAAGCCGTCAACAAATTTGGCCAGTAGCTTCCGGCCCATTTCATCACAATCAGGATAATTACAACATGTTTGCATCAGCCGCAAACGTGGTGGCGGCCGCGTGCGCTGCACGCACACTGACCGCGACCACGGACCTCCCAAAGGGGATGATGGGATTTGAAACCCGTTACGCCGAAGCTCGACGCCAGAAACGACAGGCCAAGCAACGCCGTCAGCAGCGATCTAATTATGACACGACGAACGATTTTGTAGCGACTGCCATCGAGCAAAAGGAGCTGGTGCGGAAGCGTCTTGAGGAAGGCTATCAGCTTCGTTTTGCCCGTGAGATTGCGGGCCGGACGCGGCAGCCGTTCAGAGAGTTCGGGCTCCGATCCGAGGACAACTTCGTCCTGAAATATTTCGTCTCGCTTGTTCCTCGTGGCGGACAAGCGCGGGCGTCCGATGACAAAGCAAATCTGGCAGTGCAAACCCGCTCGAAACTTTTGACGTTGGACTATGCTTACGTCGAACTGAACCGTGAGTTCATGGCTGCGCTCCGGGTCGATTGCGATGGTGTTTTCAATAGTCCAGACGCTTGCGAAGCTGCACTAAGTGACCTGGTGCACGAGGGGCGCATTCCTTGCTTGCCGCATATCATCGTCGGTGACCTGATGGACAACGGGACGTTAGCAAGGCCACATTTCATCTGGCTACTACCTTCCGGCTCCGCTGTCTGGCGCAGCGAGGATGAGCGGTGTCGGAAACAACCGGTGAAACTTTTCGACGCGGTGGTGCGAGGTCTCGTCGCCGCACTGCTCGACCTCGGTGCGGACCCAGCCGCTCCGACGATGACAGGACGCATGAAGTGCCCAACTTCGCCGATCTGGTGCACGCGAACCCCGAATTCCGATGTTTGGCCGACGCTCTCGGACTACGCGGAATATGTCGACACGTCCATTGACCGCGCCGTACTCGTTCGCAAGGCGGCGACGGTACAGTCGAAGCTTGGTCTTGCGGCGTCCAACGAGTTGTTCGACGCGCTGCGTACAGAAGGCCAGCGGCTCTTGGCGGAGTGGCATTTTGGCGCGGATACGAGGATGCATGGCGGTCGTACTGGCCTGGCCGATCATCTCCATGAAGCACTCATTGCCTTCGCCACGGACAGTGGTCTCGCAGATGAGCGGGCGGCCAGAGGTGGGCGCGGGAGTAGGCGTGACAAGGCGAGGCGAGCGGCGGCGGGAGTAGAGTATGTCGCGGCCAAGGTTGCGGACTACCTTGCCGCCCATTTCGATGGTGAGCGCGACGAACAACCCACCTTTTCTTTTGTGAATGAGGCCGCGAGATATGCTCCTTCATCGAAAGGAGCGGAATGGAATGGTTGGAGATCGCGCTGATGCCATGCTTGAAGTCATGGATGAAGGCATGCATGAAGCCAGGCATGAGGGAAAGTATCGTCGGATCGAGGTGATCACCGGTCGGCGGCAGCGGCGGAATTGGACTGACGAGGAGAAGGCGCGGATCCTTGCGGAAAGCGCAGAACCTGACGTGAATATCTCGGCCGTTGCCCGGCGCTGGGGCGTCAATCGCGGGTTGCTGAACGTCTGGCGTCGGGAAGCTGGACTGACGCCTCGTCGTTCTGCCAAGACCTGCGCGCAGCAGGCGATGTTCGTGCCCGTGACGGTGGTTGGCGATCGAGCGCCTCCCGGAAGCTCGCCGTCGGATGTCACCCACTTTGCCGCAGGTCGGATTGAGATCGAGATTGCTGGCGCGCGCATGACGGTTGTCGGCCCGGTAGCGCCTGAGCTGGCACAAGCGATGGTGGCGGCGTTGCGAGGGCGCCGGTGATCGGAGTTTCGCCAAATGGCGTGAAGATCATGGTTGCGACGCAACCTGTCGACTTCCGGCGCGGCATGAATGGCCTGGTGGCTTTGGTGGCGTCAGCGCTTGCGGCCGATCCCTATTGTGGCGACGTGTTCGTATTCCGCGCCAAGCGTCTGGATCGACTTCGCTGCATTTACTGGGACGGATCAGGCATGATCCTGGCAACGAAATGGCTGGAGGCGGGCAAGTTCGTTTGGCCGCCGATCCGTGATGGCGCGATGCAGATGAGTGCCCAAGAGTTCTCGCTTTTGCTTGATGGTATTGACTGGACGCGCGTCAAACGAAACGCGGTGAGGAAGCCCTCAAAAGCAGGCTGATCTCATTGGTTTTGCTTGAAGATTCAGGCTCATATGGTAGGGTCTGTAATGCCGCTTCGACCCGATCCCTTGCCCCAGGATGCTGCGCGATTGACCCGGATCATTCTCTCGCTCGACGAAGAGAATGCCGATCTCAAAGCGCGCGTTGCCTTCCTCGAGGGCCAACTCTTTGG
>NZ_JBFTIN010000051.1:0-30000 GCF_056394785.1 Rhizobium sp. 10N414
TGGGGCATTGAGAGCTTCTTCGCCAAGCTCAAACAATGGCGGCGTATCGCAACGCGCTACGACAAGATCGCCGACAACTTCCTCGGCTTCATAAAGCTCGCGAGCATCATGCTATGGATCAAATAGTTAAATTGTCACCACAGCCTAGCTCTTCTCGATATCGCGGTCGAGGTGCGTCGCAATCAGCATGGCCGCGAGATGGACAGTGTTCTTCGCTCCGTAGCGCTCCTTCATGCGCTCCAGGCGGTGCTCGACCGTGCGGTGTGAAATGCCGAGGTCAGCGGCGATCTCCTTGGCCGTCGCGCCTTCCGTCAGGAGCTGCATCACGGCTTCATCGGTCGCATCCATGCGTGCTCGCTGCTGCGGCGGGTTGAACATGAAGCGGCCGTTCGAGACCGCCAGAAGCCAGGCTGGATGTTGCGCCGTTGTCTTTTGCGGAAGGATCAGCCGTTCGTATCCGATGTTGACGCCAAGCACCCGTGTCTTGACCAGTTCCATCGACGGCTTCTGCGTGGCAATCACCTCGCGATAACGCGGGATGACGGCCGTCTCCATGTAGCCCCGATCCTTGAATTCGCCGATGCGCTGATCGGCAAAGAGCTTGTTGATGTTCAGGATACGCGAACTGACGGTAGAAGAGCGCACGACCTTCAGATGCCATTGCAACGGATCGTCGCCGTTGAGAACGACGAGCGTCATCCTCATCCGGATCGTCAGGAGCTCGAGGACGTCGCGATAGATGTCCTCTGGAGCGGCCGGCAGTTGCGGCGTGGTATGCAACCATGCGTCCAGCAGTTTCTGCGTGACAGTATGAAATGAAGTGTCCTTGTTCATCAATCCATGCGCGATATCTGGAATCGTTGCACTACGACAACCCAAAATGGGTACAGCTTTCAACAGCCGACCACGGCTGAATCGTCGTAAGGCATTAATAGGAAAAATATATCGCTCGCTGCATCTATTTTGAAGCGAATTTCTCGGTGTGCGTTCTGCACGTTAAGCGGGTTCAGGCTGGAGGCGCCCGCGGCGTCCGGTTTCAATCATCCGAGTAGCGTTGTTCGCGCCAGGGGTCGCCGTACATGTGATAGCCGTTTTTTTCCCAGAAGCCTGATGCATCGGCCGGCAGCAGCTCGATACGGCGCAGCCACTTGGCGCTCTTCCAGAAATAGAGATGCGGAACGACGAGCCGCATGGGGCCGCCGTGATCGCGCGTCAGCGGCACACCTTCCCAGGAGGTTGCGAGGATGGCATCTTCTGCGGCGAAGTCGGAGAGCGGCAAGTTTGTCGTATAGCCATCATAGCTTGTCAGCATGACGTAGTGAGCTTCCGGATTCGGCATTGCCTGATCGAGCAGGTCGCGCGTCGAAACACCCTTCCACTTGTTGTCGTAGCGTGACCACGTCGTCACGCAATGAATGTCGGTGACCTTAGTGCTCTGCTCGAGCGCCTGGAAGGCGGTCCAGGTAAGATCAAGCGGGGTTTCGACCAGTCCACGGACTTCCAGGCTCCATGTGTCGGGCGCGATGATCGGGTGCTGGCCGAGATCAAGGATCGGCCAATCCTTGACGAGGTGCTGACCCGGCGGCAGGCGCTCGGTTTCCGGGCGACTGATGCGGCCGGTGAGGAATTTTCCTTCCTCGGCCCAGCGGCGCTTCGATCTGGTGAGCTTGCTGTCGGTCGGGGTTTGATCGTCGCTCATCGCTGGCCCTTTCGCGTTGCCGCAATAGGGCATCCAGGCTTCGAGACTGTCAAGCGTGCGTCACGACAGATTCTTGAGGTACAGCGAGAGGAGCTGTGTTTGCGACGATATGCCGAGCTTGCGGTAGACGTTGCGCCGATGAACCTTCACGGTCCCTGTCGAGATGTTGAGCTTCAGGCCGATCGACTCGGAGGAGTGCCCCTGAAGGACAAGATCGACGATCGCGGTCTCGCGGCTGGTGAGATTGAGATCACGCCACACCGCTTCGGCGGGCTGCAGGGCGCTTTCACTGGCGTTGCGTTTGCGGTTGCCGCGGGGTCTCGAATGCTGTTGCGCATCAAAGCGAGTTCCGAGCCCGGCCCAGTAGTGCCGAACCATGTTTGCGATCAATGGTTCGGCTTTCTTCAGCAAGGCAAATTCCGCAGGCGGGAAGGGCCCGGTCTTTTCCTTGCGCATAAGCGAAAGAACGATCGTGATATCGTCATCGGCCGTGACGAAGAAACCGATCTCCTCTGCAAGGCCTGTCTGGACGTAATAAGTCCGGTAGTACTCGCTGGAGAAGAACCGGTCTGGCGCCAGTTCCCGCATGCGAAACACGCCGGCGCGACGTTCATGGGCCGTGTGGTAGAACGGGTCGAGGAGGTAGGGGCCAGCCTGGTAGAGGGTCACGAAAATGATGTGCTCCTTCGGGTCGAAGGTGCTGTAGAGATCGATCGGCCGCTCCTTGCCGCGATAGGCGAAGACAACGACGTAGTCGAAGCTTACGAGCGCCGCCATCATCTCCCGGAAGGTCTCGCCGAATTCTGCATCGCCCATCGCCTGCCGGCCAATGGTGGCATTGAAGGCCCGAAATAGCGCCTCCAGGTCAGTGCTCATTTCCCGGAACCTCCTGATCGCCCCGCGCGGAAATCCGCTCCCCGTGTATATACCTTCCATGAAGGCTTTGCGGCTAGAATACCCCTCTCGGGGTATATACCGTGAGGGAAGGGCGCGCTTAGTCTTTCCACAACGACGGTGGCAAAAGGCAGCGCTAGACTGCCCAATCCAGACCAACCGCAGGGAACAGACGTGGCATCTGCTTCGACGAACGATATCGAATTCCGTTCGGTCACCAAGAATTATGGCCCGGTGATCGCCGTAACGGACATCAACCTCAATGTGCCGAAGGGTGCATTCCTCGCGTTGCTCGGCCCGTCGGGCTGCGGCAAGACCACTTGCCTGCGCATGATCGGCGGTTTCGAGCAGCCAAGCCAAGGTACTGTGCTGATCGACGGGCGCGAGATGAACGGTGTGCCGGCCTATCGGCGCCCGGTGAACATGGTCTTTCAGCATTATGCGTTGTTTCCGCATTTCGACGTCCGGCAGAACGTTGCTTATGGTCTGAAGCAGGTGCGGCCCAAGTTTGCGGCGGCCGAAATCGACCGGCGTGTCACTGAGGCGCTTGAAATGGTTCGGCTCGGCGGCTTCGCCAAGCGCCGCATCCACGAAATGTCTGGTGGACAGCAGCAGCGCGTGGCGCTCGCTCGCGCGATCGTCAACCGTCCGTCGGTGCTGCTCCTGGACGAACCGCTGGCTGCGCTCGACAAGAAGCTACGCTCCGCCATGCAGATCGAATTGCAGACATTGCAACGCGAACTTGGCATCACCTTTGTTCTGGTCACCCATGATCAGGAAGAAGCGCTCTCTATGGCGGATATCGTCTGCGTGATGAGCGCGGGGCGGATTCGCCAGCTGGGCTCGCCGCAGGAGGTCTATGACCGCCCGGCCGATTTGTTCGTAGCCGATTTCGTTGGCAAGACCAACCGGGTGAAGGCGACGATGGAGGCGGATGGCGCGACGCTGCGTCTTGCGGACGGTTCCGCAATCGCCGCGGGGATCCGGGCGGGTGTTTCAACGGGCGAGGCAATCGTCGCGATCCGGCCGGAATCGATCCGCCTGACACGCATGCAGGCGCCCGATATCGCAAGCTTCAAAGGCACGGTGACCCACCGCATCTTCCTGGGGTCGTCGGCGGAATATGCCGTCACGGTGCCGGGGCTCGGTGACTTTCTGGTGACCGCCGACCGCCGCAGCATGAACGAAAGCGATCTGGTCGAGCCCGGCGAGGCCGTCTACCTCGGCTTTGATCCCGGCGCGGCCCATGTCTTCTCAGCATCAAGTGCAGCCTAAAATCAAAACAAGGGAACAGCATCATGAGCAAAGACTATAAGGATAACCTTCCCATTTCAGCCAACGGCTTCATGGACGAGTTCATGCGGCTCAAGCGTGGCTCTGTCAGCCGCCGCCACTTCCTCGGCATCACCGGCCTCGGTCTTGCGACCGCCGTGATGTCGCGCTTCCCAGGTGCCTTGTCGACGCCAGCCTATGCCGGCGAAGACCTCGGCACGCAGATGTCGATCGCGACCTGGCCGAACTACCATGATCCGGCGACATTCGAGAACTTCAAGGCGGCAACCGGCGTGGCCGTCGAAGTCAACGTGTTCGGTTCGAACGAGGAAATGCTGGCGAAGCTGCAGGCGGGCGCTTCCGGCTGGTCGCTTTTCGTGCCGACCAACTACACGATTTCCACCTACCACAAGCTCGGCCTGATTGACGAACTCGACCTCTCGAAGATTGTCAATTTCAGCCAGTCGACGGAGAGCCCGCGTTTTACCAAGGAAGGCCAGATCGACGGCAAGACCTACGCTCTACCGAAGAACTGGGGCACGACCGGATTCTCGGTCAACACCTCCAAGATCAAGGCGAAGCCCACGAGCTGGAAGGATTTCTTCGAGGTCGCGCAGACAGAAGCTGATGGCCGCGCCATGGTGCATGACTACCAGCTGACGACGATCGGCAGCGCGCTGGTGTCGCTGGGCTATGGTTTCAACTCGATCAAGCCGGAGGAGCTTGCGAAGGCCGAGGAGCTGCTGATCAAGGTGAAACCGCATCTCTTCGCCATCAACTCCGACTATCAGCCGGCCATGCGCGCCACGGACGCCTGGATGACGATGTGCTGGACGAACGACGGTGCGCAGCTTAATCGCGACATGCCTGAGCTTGCCTACATCCTCGGAACGGACGGTGGTGAAATCTGGACCGACTACTATGCGATCCCGAAGGACGCTCCGAACAAGGCGGCAGGCTATGCTCTTCTCAACTACCTGATGGATCCCGCGAACGCGGTGAAGGAGCATATCGCCAACGGCGCGCCGACCACCGATAGCCGCGTCATTTCGTTGCTGCCGAAGGAGATCACCTCAAACAAGATCGTCTATCCGGATGAAGCATCGCTGACGCCTCTGGAGTTCGGCGCCGCTATAACCCTGACGGATCCGGGTCGCGCCGAGTTGATGGCGCGGTTCAAGTCGGCGTGACCAGCCTGCCGTCATGCAATGCCTCTTCCCGGTTTCGGGAGGAGGCAAGCCTCCTCGTGGTCACCAACCAGCGAACCTCCAGAATGGCTCTGTCACCGGACACCAGAAAACGCCTGATCACCGCGGCCCTCGTTGCGCCGGCGAGCGCGTGGCTGTTCGTCTTTTTGGTCCTGCCGTTCATTGCCATCGTTGTGTTCTCCTTCGGCGAGCGGGCGCCGGAAGGCGGTTACCAAGCGGCATTTACGTTTGCCCAATTTGCCAATCTCGGATCCCGTGCGGCCGCCTTCAAGAACACGCTGGTGCTTGCGCCGATTGGGTCCTTCGTCTGCCTGTTGGTGGCCTATCCGGTCGCCTACTACCTGGCGGTGAAGGTAAGCCCGCAGTATCGGTTGTTGCTGGTGTCACTCGTCGTAGTGCCTTTCTGGACCAGTCTTCTCGTTCGCACCTATGCGTGGATGTATATCCTCGGCGCGCGGGGCATCCCGCATCTCCTGGAATTTGTCGGCATCGAGAATGTACGGCTTCTGAACACGCCGGGGGCTGTCCTTCTCGGCATCGTCTATGGCTACCTGCCGCTGATGATCATGCCGATCTACGTCAGCCTGGAAAAGCTGGACCGCCGGTTGCTGGAAGCTTCAGCGGACCTCGGAGCAAGACCGCTGTCGACTTTCTTCGGCATAACGCTGCCGCTGTCGTTGCCGGGCGTGATGACCGGCGTGGCGCTGGTCACCATCCTGTTGCTCGGTGAGTACCTGATCCCGCAGCTGCTGGGCGGCGGCAAGGTGTTCTTTATCGGGAACGCGCTGGTCGACCTCTTCCTGCAGTCGCGCAACTGGCCGTTCGGCTCCGCGATCGCCGTCACCCTCGTTGTCGTCGTCGTCATCGTGCTTCTCGTCGCCATGCGCATCGCCTGGCGCGTTGCGGGTACCCGCCAGGTGGATCTTGTCTGATGCGTGGGCTTGTTACGGCAGTCTATCTGTTTCTCTACACACCGATCGCGCTGGTGGTGTTGTTCTCGTTCAATGCGGGCCGCAACGCTTCCGATTTCACGGGCTTTTCCACGCAATGGTACGGTAAGGCGCTCTCGAACACCTTCCTCATGGAGGCTCTGCAAAACAGCCTCATCATAGCCCTGACCAGCGCTGCACTAGCGGCGATCTTCGGCACCATGGCCGCGCTCGGCATGGAGCGGCTTGGCGCCAAGACACGGGCCGTGTTCGATGGCCTGTTTGCCGCAGCTATCGTCGTTCCGGGGGTTGTGATCGGCATCGCGACGCTGGTTGCCCTGGTTGAAGTCTTCGGTTTCATCAATCCGGCATTGGCAGCGATTTGGCCCGGCAATCAACCGCCAAAGCTGACGCTCGGCTACGGTTCGATCATCGCCGCACACGGGCTTTTTACCATGGCCCTGGTGACGATGATCGTGAAGGCGCGCATCGCCAGCCTCGGGCGCGATATCGTCGAAGCGTCGAGTGATCTCTACGCGACGCCGCTGACGACCTTTCGCCAGATCGTGCTGCCGCAGATCCTGCCGTCGATCCTGGCCGGTTTCCTGCTCGCTTTCACCTTCTCCTTCGATGACTTCATCATCGCGTTCTTCGTCGCCGGGTCGAACACGACGCTGCCGATCTACGTCTTTGCCTCGATCCGTCGCGGCGTGACGCCCGAGATCAACGCAATCGCCACGATGGTGCTCATCGCATCGCTTGCCCTCATTCTCATCGCGCGTTTCCTTATGCGCGAAAGGACAACAACAACCTAATTGGGAAACACCATGATCCTCAAGAACCGTGTTGCAATCGTCACCGGTGCCGGGTCCGGCATCGGTCAGGCCGGCGCGCTCGTCATGGCGAAACAGGGCGCCCATGTCGTCGTCGCCGACATCGACTTCATGAATGCCGAGGAGACCGTCAGCCGGATCCGTAGGTGTGGCGGCAGCGCCGAAAGCATGGTGCTTGATGTCACCGACGACAAGGCGCTGGAAGCAGGCATTGCCGCGATTGCCGAACATCATGGCCGCATCGACATCCTTCACAACCATGCCGGTGCGCAGGTCGCCGGCGATCTGGAGCAGGTCGCGATCGACGGTTTTGACAAGTCCTGGAGCTTGAATGTCCGCGCACATTTCATGGCCGCGCGCTTCGTCATGCCTGTCATGAAGAAGACGGGCAAAGGCGTCATTCTCAACACCTCATCCTCATCGGGCGTGCTCTACGATCGCGAGATGATCGCCTATACGACGACAAAGCACGCCGTCATCGCCATGACGCGGCAGATGGCGGGCGACTATGCCAGGTTCGGCATCCGCGTGAATGCGCTTTGCCCCGGCTGGGTGGATACGCCCTTCAACGAACCCTTCATTGCCCAGATGGGCGGGCGTGAGGCGATCGAAGCCTATATCGCTGAGAAGGTGCCACTTGGACGCTGGGCCGACGTGTCGGAGATCGCCGAGCCGATCCTCTTCCTCGTGTCGGACCGCTCCTCTTACATGACTGGGCAGATCCTCGTGGTCGACGGCGGGGAGACCGTCGTTTGAGCCGGTTGAGAAGGTTGAATTCCTAGGGCAATTGTTAAATAACGGATGGACTGTGACGGGCGCTGTTCTGGCGCCCGCTTGTATTTACAGGACATCCAAGGCCCATGCCCATTCCCGCCCGGATCGAGACCGATCTGCCCTTCCTGACTGGACTGCGTCGCGACCTGCATGCCCATCCAGAGCTTGGCTTCGAGGAGGAGCGCACGAGCGACATCGTCGCGCAGTTGCTCGAAGACGCAGGCATCAAGGTGCATCGCGGCCTCGGCGGCACCGGCGTTGTCGGTACACTGCCGGTCGGCAATGGCACGCGGACAATCGGGTTGCGGGCGGATATGGATGCGCTTGCGATGCCGGAGATGGCGGATCGTCCGTATAAGTCAAAATTTAGTGGCAAGATGCATGCCTGCGGACATGACGGGCACACAACAATGCTGCTCGGCGCGGCACGATATCTGGCGGCAACGCGTGACTTCTCCGGAACCGTGCATTTCATCTTCCAGCCGGCCGAGGAGGGGAGGGGCGGCGCGCGCAGGATGGTCGAGGAGGGTCTGTTCGAACTGTTCCCCTGCGATGCCGTCTACGGGCTTCACAATATGCCGGGCCTTGCCGTCGATGAGATCGCTGTAGTCGAAGGCCCTCAATTGGCATCGTCAGACAGTTGGCGCGTGACCTTACGGGGCACCGGGACGCACGGCGCCAAGCCGCATCTCGGCAAGGATCCGATCACCGCTGCCGGCACCTTCCTGACCTCATTGCAGACGATTGTCGGGCGCGTCGTCGATCCGCTGCAGCCGGCCGTCATTAGCGCCTGCTCGCTGCAGGCCGGCGACCCCAAGGCGTTGAACGTCATACCCGATATCGTCGAGATCGGCGGCACCGCCCGGGCCTATTCGCCTGAAGTTCGCGATCAACTCGAGGAAGAGATCGGCCGGCTTGCGAATGGCACGGCGGCGATGTTCGGCATTGCGGTCGACTACCAGTTCGAACGACGTATTCCGCCCGTGGTCAACGACAGCGACGCGACCGCGCGTGCGCTCGGCGCCGCTAAGGCGGTCTTCGAGGGGAAGGTGCGCACGAGTTTCCCGCCCTCGACGGCAGGCGATGATTTCGCGTTCTTCGGCCAGAATGCGCCGGGATGTTACGTCTGGCTCGGGAACGGTCCTGCCGTCGATGGCGCCCTGCATCACAACACCGCTTATGACTTCAATGATCATGCGATTGGCTACGGCGCGGCCTTTTGGACAACGCTGGTCGAGCGCGAGCTGAAGGCCGCACTTTAATCGGTGGTTCGCGGACCTCGATGACTTAGCCGACCGCAGCTGGGGCACAAGCCCAGCTGCTGCTACTCCTCGTGCTCGGGGGTCTCGATCACTGGGCTTTCGAGCACTTGGCCTGTAAGGACGTCGGCGATCCCCCGATCGGTCTGATGCGGGCCGACGTTGCAGGCAAGCGTTGCGCCGAAGCAGGCCTTGAAGACGAGATAGGGCGGCTTCCAGTCGACGATCTTTTCCATCGCCTTTCGGATCGCCCGGAAGGACGCGGCCGTTTCTTCCAATGGCGCGTTGGTGACCAAGCCGGACACCGGCAAGGGTAGAAGCGCTTCAATCTGGCCATCTCTGGCGACAGCCATGCCGCCGCCCGCTGATATCACCGCGTTGGCGGCGACCGCCATGTCGCGTGCATTGCCGCCGAAGACCGTGAGGTTGTGGCTGTCGTGGGACACCGTCGTGCAGAAGGCTCCGCGCCATTCTCCCCAACCTGTCAGGAAGCCGACGCGCGGCCGACCGTCGACCTTGCCGTGCCGATGCGCGACCGCGATCATGGTGCTCCCGACCGGCGGCACGATGAAGCCGCCGTCGACGCCGGTTTCCGCCTCGCCCCACTGTGTGAAACGGGGGCGGTCAATCGTGGCGACACGAACGCGCTTGCCGGTGGCGGGAACCCTGAAGTCATCTTCCGCCAGGGCGGTCAGCTTGATCGAATTTTGTAGCGCGACGGTATCGAACGAGCGCAACTGGGCGTTCATTTCGCCCGATGTCGAGACGATTGCGCCATTGGCGATGACGGCTTTCGTGGCGAAACCAACGAGGTCTTCGAAGAGCACGATATCGGCGCGTCTGCCGGCGGCAATCAAGCCAAGATCCGAACGCTTCAATCGCTGCGCTGCATTGAAGGTGGCGGCCCGCAGCGCCCATTCCGGTTTCATGCCATAGCGGACGAGCCGTCGGATGACATCGTCAAGACCTCCGCCGTCCTTCAGTTCGTCGGGGAAGACGTCGTCCGTGCAGAGCGTGACCGTCGATGGCAGATGGCCGATTCCGTTGAGCGCGGTTACGAACTCCTGCAGCAGATAGTCATGCGAGCCGCGAAGCTCGATGGTCAGTCCGGCGGCCAGCTTCTGCAGCAGGTCCGCGCTCGAGGTCAATTCGTGATCGGAGCTGACACCGGCAGCCATGAAGGCGTTCAGGTCAGCGCATTCAAGTCCGCGCGCATGGCCGCAAATGAGTTTTTCCGAAGCGAGGCCGGCATTCACAATATCAGTCATGCGGGGATCGCCGTCGATCACGCCGCGCATATTCATGACCTCGGCTACACCGCCGATGCCAGGCCACCGCAGCATTTCGGCGATGACCGATGCGTCGAAATCGGCGCCGGCGACTTCAAGCCCCGGAGCGGAAGGAACGCAGGAAGGCGCGAGAACAATGGTACGGAGGGGCAGGCACCGGGACGCTTCGATTGCCCAGCGCACGCCGTCCAGGCCATGCACGTTGCCAAATTCGTGCGGATCCCAGACGACAGTCGTCACGCCGCGCGGAACGACGGCTGCCGCATAGGCGGCGGGCGTCACCATCGAGCTTTCGATATGCATGTGCGTATCGATGAGGCCTGGCGAAACGATGCTGCCTGTTGCGTCGACGGTCTTGGCAGCGTCGGTGCGGCTGCCCGGTGCGTGGACGCTTGCGATGAGCGGTCCAACGACGCCGATGTCGGCGTCGCGGGTCAGGCCGGTGACGACATCGAGCAGGCGTCCGCCCGAGATCAGCAGGTCGAAAGGCGCACCACCGCGCGCGGCGGCGACGGCACGGGCGCGAAGTGCGGGATCGTTGAGATCCTTCGTTTCGGCGGCGCTCATCGGCCGGCCTCATCGATCAGTGCGCCGAGGATCAGGGCGCGGGCCTTTTCAGTGTCGATATCGACGGCGTATTTGGCGTTGAAAGTTGCATGCGTCGCCCGGGTCTCCACCACGGTGCGGCCACGCGAATGTTGACCCTGCAATTCGGCGTCGATGCGCGCCGGGCGGAAAGTAACGATGTCGGGTGCGACGAAGGCGACTGCGGCTGATGGGTCGTAGATCGCCATTCCCGGTCTGCCGCGGCTGGTTCCGATGCCGATGTAGCCGTCGAGCATATCGGCGATAAGGGGCGCGTTGGCGCCACCGGCGTCTCGCACCGGGCCGACGTCGTCAGGAGTCGCGATAACCTTGCGGCAAAGATCGAGATCGACCATGCGCAGCGGCAGATTATGGGCGAGAACGATGGCGAGGGCTTCCGGGTCGGCCAGCGCGTTGAACTCGGCCGATGCCGTGTGATTTCCTGCGGTGACGCCGCCACCCATCCAGGTGAGTTCGGTGATACGGGCTGCGAGGTCCGGGCATGCCAGTGCGAGGGCGGCGAGATTGGTCAACGGGCCGAGAGCCAGGATCCGGTGCGGGCCATTGGTCTCTAGCCAGCGGCAGAGCGCAGCGAATGCATCGCCTTCCGGCAAGGCCGGCGCGGCGGGCAGACCTTGGCCCGATGTCGGAATACCTGTTTCGCCGAGGATCGCCTGGGCGGTTTCGAGCGAGCCGAGAACTGGCATGGCACGGCCGGTGTGGATCGGGAAAGTCCAGCCGAAGGCCTTGGCAGCACCTGATGCGTTGACGCGCACCTGCGCCAGCGGCGTGTTGCCGAAGACAAGCGAGACGCCTGCGATGTCGAGCTTCGCGTGTGTCACCACGAGGATCGCGGCGATATCGTCAAAGCCCATGTCGGTGTCGATCCAGACGCCCATGATGTTACCTGTAGCGTGAGAGCGGCGCTGCTGCGGCAAGCGGCAGGTCGAATGGAAGTGTCGAGCCGATCGCATGCGTCGGCAGTTCGGCATCGACCTCGGCCTTGATGGGGCCAAGCGGCGTGTCGAGCAGATATTCGCGGGTGTTGCCGGCAAACGAGGTGCCGCGCACGGTGCCCTGGTAAGGACCTGAACCAAGGTTCACCATGCGCGGACGCCAGGCCAGGCCCTTTGCGGCCTGTGGCGCTGGACCGGAAAGCTCGACCGATGTGGTGGATGTCGCGAGCTTGCCGTTTTCCAGCGCAAAGACGTTTTCGAAGCCCACGAAATCGGCGACGAAGGCCGAGACGGGCTTATTGTAGATTTCCTCCGGTGTACCGACCTGCTCGATGCCGCCGTTCAGCATCACCACGATCCGGTCGGCGAGAGCGAGCGCCTCGATCTGATCGTGGGTGACGAAGATCATCGTGACGCCGGTTTCCTTCTGGACGCGCTGCAGCTCGGCGCGCATTTCGAGGCGCAGGCGGGCGTCGAGATTGGAAAGGGGCTCATCGAGCAAGAGAACTTTCGGCTCCATGACCATGGAACGGGCAAGGGCCACACGCTGCTGCTGGCCGCCGGAGAGTTCGGCGGGTTTGCGATCGGCAAACTTGGCAAGGCCGACTGATTTGATGCCGGCGCTGACCTTGCCATCGAGATCCTTGCCGCCGATGCCCTTCAGGCGCAAGCCGAAGGCGACGTTCTCGTAGACCGTCAGATGCGGGAAGAGGGCGTAGGACTGGAAGACGAGCCCGACATTGCGCTTGTTGGCGGAAACGCGGGTGATGTCCGACCCGTCGAGGGTGATGCGGCCGGAACTCGGGTTCAGCAGGCCGGCGATGGAGCGCATCGTCGTGGTCTTGCCGCAGCCGGAGGGGCCGAGGAGGGCGACGAGTTCACCTTTCCTGATCGTAAGATCCAGATCCTTCACCGCGACCGTATCGCCGTAGGCAAGCGTCAGCTTGTCGAGTTTGAGATAGGCGTCAGACATAACGAGAGAATCCCAGGAAGCGTTCGGCAAGGAAGACGATGCCGATGGAAAGGAAGGCAAGCAGCGAGGAGAGAGCCGCGATCGACGGATCGTACGTGGTCTCCATGTAGCCCAGCATGTCGATCGGCAGGGTGCGGACGCCCGGACCGGAGAGGAAGAGCGAGACCGGAACCTGATTGAAGCTCGTCACGAAGCCAAGGATGAAGGCCGCCAGGATGCCGCCGCGGATATTTGGCATGACGACGCGGAAGAAGGCGCCAACGCGTGAGGAACCGAGCAGGACGGCAGCTTCTTCCATATCCGAGCGCAGGTTGTTGAGGCTGGCTGACACGACGCGCACGGCGTAGGGCAGCACGAGCGCCGTGTGCGCCATGAACAGGGCCAGCGTGATGTTGAAGCCGAAGGGCACGACGAGATAGCGCAGCAGGGCCAGACCGACGATGATGCCGGGTACGATGATCGGCAGCGAGACGATGGTGCGCACCGTTTCGCCGAAGGGCAACTTGTAGCGCGACAGTGCGTAGGCGGCGGGAATGCCGAGCACGAGCGCTGTCAGCGTGCCGAAGACGGCAAGGAACATCGACATGGCGAAGCTCTCGCGGAAGCTGTCGATGGTGAAGACCTTGGCGACCCATTTCAGGGAAAGACCCTGCGGCGGGAAGGCGAGTGTGTCGCCAGCCGAGAGCGATGCGGCGATGATGATCAGGAACGGGCCGATCAGGAAGATCAGCAAAAGGCCGAGAACCAGCGGAGAGAGAATACGGGCGGTCATCGCTTGTTCCTCGCCGTGGCAAGGCGCTTGAGCAGGATGTTGGCGGCAAAGCTCATGACGATCAGCATGAAGGCGATGACGCTTGCCGAGACGAAGTTGTTGGCCACCGACACCTGCTGATAGAGCAGCGTTTCCAGCATCAGCACCTTCGAGCCGCCAAGCACGGCAGGCGTAATGTAGGCGGTAAGCGATCCAGTGAAGACGAGCGTGCCGCCGACGACGAGGCCTTCGCGGGTGACCGGCAGGATCACCTTCCAGAACACCTGGAACCAGTTGGCACCGAGCACGCGGGCGGCGGGAATGGCGTCCTTCGGCATGTTCTCGAGGGCGCTGATCAGCGACAGAATCATCAGCGGCAGGAAGAGCTGCAGCAGACCGATGAAGACCGCGGTTTCGGTGAAGAGCAGGCGCAGCGGGCCGTCGCTGAGGCCGAGGCCCTGGATGGCCTGATTGACGATGCCGGTGCGGCCGAGGATGACGATCCAGGCATAGGTGCGGGCAACCGGCGAGATCATCAGCGGCAAGGTGACGAGGCCGATCACCCGGCCCTTGCCCTTCGGCGGCAGGTTGACGATTGCGAAGGCGGCGGCATAGCCGATGACAGCCGAAACCGCTGTCACCTCAAGCCCTAAGCGGAAGGTCCGCAAAAAGACAGTACGGTTCAGCGACTCGGAAAAGAAGCCGGTATAGGCGCTGAGCGTCCAGCTGCCGTCGATGCGGAAGCCTTCGGAGAGGAGGACGACAACGGGCAGCAGGAAGACCAGCGCGGCAAAGACTGCTGCGGGCAGGGCAAGCGCCAGGGCTTCTGCGCGGTTCTGAAACATGAAGCGACTTTCGACGGATGGAAGGGCTGGCTCCCGCAAGCCTGGGAGCCAGCTTGGAAATTACTGACCGACCTTCTCGTTCCATTCCTTCAGCCAGGCGGCGCGGTTGTCGAGCGCGGCTGCTGACGGGATGAGCTTCAGGCTCTTGGCGGTTTCTTCGCCGTAGGTCAGGTTGTTGGCGGCTTCTTCGGAGAGCTTGACCTCCTTGTTCGCCGGGCTGTCGACGAGCTTTTCAGCAAGCTTCGTCTGGATTTCGGTGGAGAGCCAGAAGTCCATGAACTGCAGGGCGAGATCACGGTTCTGCGAGCCCTTGGTGACGACCATCACGTTCATGCCGCCAGTCTGGCCTTCCTTGGGCGTTGCCCATGCGACGGGAACGTCGAGCTTGGTGAAGCCTGCCCAGGAAAAACGGCCGATCGGGGCGGCCCAGATTTCCTCCTGCTGCATCAGCTGCACGAGCTGCGAGGACTTCTCATAGAAAGTGACGATCTCGTCCTTCTTCTCGCCGAGCGCCTCGATCGGCGCCTTCAGGTCCGGGTGGTCGCTGCCGAGCGCCTGGCCGAGCATGAAGAGCGCCGGAGGGCCCTGGTTGGTGGTGACGTTCGGGAAGGCGACATGGCCAACATATTCAGGCTTCAGCAAGTCTGCCCAGGACTCGATCTTCATCTTGTCGGAGCGGTAGGCGATCGACGTGGCATAGAAGGTATAGCCGACGCTCATGCCGTCGCCATTCGGATCCTTGGCGAGGTCATAGAGCTTCCCGAAATTGGAGAGCTTCGAAGTATCAATCTTGTCGATCAGGTCCTTGCGCGAGGCTGAAAGGGCATCGGCCATGGAGACGACAGCCATGTCGATGACGGGGCTCGCCTTGTTGGCCTCCATCTTGGCAAGTCGCTCGACGCTGTTGCCGGTCTCGACCACGAGCTTGCAGCCGCACTTCGCCTCGAAGGGGTCGTAGACGATGGTCTTGAAGTCATCCTGAGCGAAGGCATAGACGGAAATCGTCAGCGTCTTCTCCTCTGCCTTTGCGGCGAGGGGCGACAGCGCCAATAGCGCGGCCGAAGCGATGAGGGCATTCTTCATGTCAGCTGTTCTCCGTCTGTCAGGATATTCGTGTTGGGTCCGCCGGCCCGGAGGACTGGCGAACGATCAGTTGCATTGGAACTCGGTCGGCCTCGGACGTGACAAGTACGCCCTCGCGGCTGCCTCGCGTCTGTATGGTCTGCAGTAGCGATGAAATCGCGATCTCCGCGATCGTGTGCATGTCCATCGCCACCGTCGTCAGGGATGGCGTGATGACCGGCGACCAGATGAGATCGTCGAAACCGGTAACGCTCGCCATGCTGGGCACATCGATGCCGTCACGCTGCAACTCTGTGAGGGCTCGCAGCGCCTGCAGGTCTGACAGTGCGGCGAATGCCGTGTAGCCCTCACGCACTTTCTCAGCGAGGCCGAGGCTGCAGCCGCCGCCGTTTTGCCGTTCCAGCGTCTCGATCCAGAGGGTTGCCGAACTCATCCCGGGACGGAGACCTGAACGGATTCCTCCCACGCGATCGTTCTGGACGTTTGAGACGGGATTGTTGCCGATGATAAGGACACGACGATGCCCAAGCTCGGCTAGATGATTGGCGATCGCCCAGCCGCCTTGCATGTGATCGGCGGCAACGGTGTTGCCCGGCGTGGACGCTGTATCAATGACCGCGACGGGACAGGCCGCGGCGGAAATTCGAGTGGCCCGGCGCGGTATTATCACCATGCCCTCGACGCCACGCTCGATCAGTCGGTTGATTGCCTCGGTCTGCGTTGCAACGTCGCCTCGGGAGTCGGCGATCAGCACGCCGTAGCCCGCCGCGCTGGCCGCGAATTCGATGGCCTGCGCAAGCTTGGGGAAAAGCGGGTTGGCGATATCAGGTAGAACCAGGCCAAGGACGCCGCTGCGGCCGGTACGCAATGCACGCCCTGYCTGGCTAGGGACATAGCCGAGTTCGGCCGCATGTTCCTTGATTTTCTCAGCCAGTTGTTCGGAAACACGACCCTTGCCCGAGAGCGCATTGGAGACTGTCGCGACGGAGACGCCAAGCGACGTTGCAATCCTGCTCAGATTCGGTCCAGGTCGCGTGGGAGGCATGGTTTTCTGTAGATTAATCGTTTAATCATTCGTACATCACGCCATTGGCCTTGTCGATTCCAAAATTGCCGCCGCGGTCAGTATTGATGCGGTGACAGTAATAAAAAAGCAACGGTGTTAGGCGTCAATCACCGTTGCTCGATAGTCTCTCATTTTGGCATTGAGGATTATGATCATCCTTCGCATGACCGCGACGAGAGCGACCTTTCCGGGCTTTCCTTTCGCTTTCAGTCGTTCGAAGACGGCCTTCATGGCTGGATCGAAGCGGATGGCGGGCAAGGCGGCGATGTAAAGGGCGTCGCGCACTGGTTTGCGGCCGCCGGCAATCATCCTCTTGCCACGCATCAGGCCACTGTCGCGATTGATAGGGGCAACACCGACCAGCTTTGCGATCTGGCCTTTGTTCAACAGACCGAGTTCGGGAAGTCCGGCGATCAGCAAGCATGCGGTTCGCAGTCCGATGCCCTTGAGCGACATCAGGACTTTCGCCTTGACGGCAAGATCCTCATCCGATTGGAGACAGGCTTCCATTGCATCGACCACCGACTGGCGCTGCTGCAGAAGGAACGAAAGTGTCTCCTCGATCCACGCCCTTGCCGTGGCATCGGCTCGAGCGCCGAGTTTTTCCAGCCGGTTCTTTTCCTGCACGATCATATGCGACAGTTGCCTGTAGCGTGACACCAGATCGATCAGCACCACCTGAGCCGGCGAGGAAGGTGCCAGATCCTTCGTTTCCATGCGTCTGGCATAGTCGGCAAGGACGAACGCGTCGATCCTGTCGGTCTTGGAGAGCTGGCCGCAGGCACGCGCGAACTGCCTGATCTGCCTGGCATTGACCTTGGCGACCGGCAAGCGAGCGGCCAGCAGGGTATGCACGACGGATCGCTCATAGCCGCCAGTCGGCTCCACAACCAGGCGTTCGATGCCATCCAGTTGCGCGAGAAAGGCGATGAACCTAGCAATGCCACCAGCATCATTGGAGAAGCTTGCCGAGTGCATGTCGGGAAGCACGCAGATGTCGAAGGACGATTTCGATATGTCGATGCCGATAAAGCGGCTAGTATAGGTCATGAGGCGATGTCTCCCTTATACGCGAGCGCGAAGCTCTCTCAACGGTTCGACGAAGCCTCGAAATGCGCAAAGGGTTCTGCTTTTTTACGAACGAAAGTTCAGGCCCGCTAGGACCAACCGCTCTGCGCATCGTCACTGCGGTGTTGCAATCACCTCAATGGCAAACGAGGCCGGTGCATCATAACCGATGCACCGGCCTCGCAATGTATAAGCCCCGCTGTTGGCGGGGCTTGATGTCTCATGTGGCTCAGCTTGCCTTTGGTGGCGCGGTGGTCCGCGGTGCGCCCGGATTGTAGCCGCCGCCGATGGCGACGTTGAGGGCGACATAGTCCTTGGCCATCTGCTGGATGGCTGCAGCAAGACTTGCCTGGGCCAGCGACACCTGGCGCTGCGCATCGAGCACATCGAGCAGCGAAGACGCACCGTCCTTATAGCTGGCGGTCGACAGTTCCAGGGTTTCCTGCGTCGTCTTCACCTGGGCGCGCAGCGCTTCCACCGTCTGGGCGTCGCGGCGCACCGCCGAGAGCGCGTTCTCGACCTCTTCGACAGCGCTTAGCACCGTCGATTTCCAGGCGAGATACTGCGTCTTGGCATCGGACTTGGCGATGTCGACATTGGCGCGCAGGCGGCCGCCGTCGAAGATCGGCAGCGTCAGGGTCGGGCCGAAGGACCAGCTGGTCAAGCTGCCGCCCGAGACGCCGGCCACCTTGACATAGCTCGGCGAGATCGAACCCGACAGGGTGATCGTCGGGTAGAGCTGCGAGATGGCAACGCCGATATTGGCGGTAGCGGCGGCGAGATTCCGCTCGGCGACGCGAATGTCGGGCCGGTTGCGGATCAGGTCGGCCGGGACGCCGGAGGCAATGCCGCCGCGGAAGATCGGCTGCGGTGCGCCCTTCAGGAGCTCACCGAGCAGTGAGCCGGCCGGCTGGCCGAGCAGCGTGGCGATGTGGTGGGCGGCGACTCGGATATTGGTTTCCAGACCGGGGATTTCGGCCTGCGTCGACTGCACCAGTCCTTCGGCCTGGACGACGTCGAGGCGTGAGGCGGCGCCGGCTTCGAGCTGGAACTTGGTCAGCTCGTAGGTTTCCTGGCGCGACTTCAGGTTGGCGCGCGACAGTGCCAGGCGCTCCTGGAAGAAGCGCAGGTCGATGTAGGAGTTCACCAGATCCTGCAGGAGGGTGAGCTTGGCGACGTCGGCGCTGGAATAGGCGGCATCAAGGCTTGCCTGTGCGCTTTCCTTGGAGCGGCGATACTGGCCGAAGAGATCGAGTAGCCAGGAGACGTTGGCTTCGCCGGCGCTGATGTTGGTGGCGCCGCCTGAGACGCTCCGCTCACCCATCGTGCCGCTCGTGGTGTGGCTGGCACCGACCAGCAGGCTCGGCAACGAACCGGCGCCGGCCACGGTGACGCCGCCAGCTGCGGCGTTGATGCGTTCTAGGGCCTGCTGTACCGAGAGGTTCTGGTTTAGTCCCTCGCCGACCAGGCCGTTCAGCCTGGTGTCACGATAAGCCGTCCACCACGCTGCCGTCGAGACGTCGCCTATGTTCTTGGCGCCGCCCTCGCTGAACTTCGACGGAAGCGGCATCTCCGGAGGAACATGATCCGGGCCGCTGACACAGCCCGCGAGCAAAAGCAGAAGCGCCGGAGAGGCAAAGCGAAAAGATGCCATTAAAAATCTTCCTGTAACTCGACCAAATCTATTCTTGTCAGAAGCCTTCATGCTTCGCTATCGGCCGCGCTTCGCTCAAATGAGAAACACCATCCCGAAGCAGTCGGCGGCAATGTATCAACGAGTCTCCTCTTCTCACAGTGCATTTATATCACACTCACGCTTCATTTTTTTGCGTCCGCGAGAAGATCCGGCGGATGACAACGAAGAATGAGGGGACAAAGAAGATGCCGAGAGCCGTTGCTGCGAGCATGCCGCCGAGCACTCCGATGCCGATCGCGTTTTGCGCTGCAGAACCGGCGCCGGTTGCGATTGCAAGCGGTACGACGCCTAGAATGAAGGCAAGCGATGTCATGATGATGGGGCGTAGGCGCAGGCGCGCTGCCTCAAGTGTCGCCTCTAGCAGTCCCATTCCCGTTTCCATTCTGTCCTTCGCAAACTCCACGATCAGGATCGCGTTTTTCGCGGCAAGACCTATGGTCGTAAGCAGGCCGACCTTGAAGTAGACGTCGTTCGCCTGGCCGAAGAACGTTGCGGCAGTGAGGGCCCCGAGGACGCCGACCGGTACGGCCATGATGACGGAGAACGGGATCGACCAGCTTTCGTAAAGCGCTGCCAGGCAGAGGAAGACGACGAGGACGGAGATCGCGTAGAGCATCGGTGCTTGCGAACCCGACAAACGTTCCTGGTAGGAGATACCTTGCCAGGCGACGGTGTAACCGCCGCCCAGCTGCGCGGTCAAAGCTTCCATTTCATTCATCGCGTCACCCGAGCTTACGCCCGGTGGGGACGCGCCGTCGAGCGGGATGGCGCTTACTGCGTTGAAGCGGGCGAGCGTCGGGGCGCCCTTGACCCATTCTGTGCGGGTGAAGGCGGAGAAGGGCACCATCTCCCCGCTCGAGTTGCGGGCATACCAATGATCGAGATCGTCAGGCTGCATGCGGAATGGCGCATCACCCTGCACGTAGACCGGCTTGATCTCGCCGTTCAGCGTGAAGTCGTTGACGTCGCGGCCGGTAAAGATCACCGAGAGCATCGAATTGACCGCGGAAATATCGACGCCCATCGCGCCGATCTTCTCCTGGTCAATGACGATCTTCATCTGCGGCTCGACTTCCTTGTTGTTGCTGCGGAGGGCAACGACCTTGCCGCTGGTGTTGGCCATCTGGATCAGCCGCTTCGAGGCAGCATCCAGCGCATCGGTGCCATGACCGCCGGTGTCGACGAGATACATGGAGAAGCCGCTCGAGACACCGAGACCCTGGATCGCGGGCGGCAGCAGCGCGAAGACCTGCGCCTCGCGGAAGGTGAAGAAGGTCTTGAGCGCCCGCGTCACGACAGCCTGGGCATGCAGGTTTGGTTCCGTGCGTTCCGAGAAATCCTTGAGCTTGGTGAAAACGATGGCGCTGTTCTGGCCAGAGCCATTGAAGCCGAAACCAAGCGCGCCGAAGACGGACTGGACGGCATCCTTCTCGTTCTCGCGGTAGTATTTCTCGACCTTCTCGACGACAGCTTGCGTCTGCTGTGTCGTCGAACCCGGAGGGGTGGTGACGATGGTCAGCAGAACGCCCTGGTCTTCCTGAGGAAGGAACGAGCTTGGCAGGCGATTGAAGAGATAGGCGCAACCGACGCCGATAAGAAGGAAGACGAGCATGACGCGGATCGGCCGCTTCAGCAGGTAACTGATGGTCCTGACATAGCCGTTGGTGGAGCGCGTGAAGTTGCGGTTGAACCAGTCACCGATGCGGTGCTTCTTGTGCTCGCTTACAGGCTTTAGCATCGTCGCGCAGAGCGCTGGCGTCAGCACGATCGCGACGAGGGCAGAAAGCAGCATTGCCGAGACAATCGTCACGGAGAACTGGCGATAGATGATGCCGGTTGAACCGCCGAAGAAGGCCATTGGAATAAAGACGGCCGTGAGGACGAGCGCGATACCAACGATCGCGCCGGTGATTTCGCCCATCGACTTCTCGGTCGCTTCGAGCGGCGACAGCTTCTCTTCCGTCATGATGCGTTCGACGTTCTCGACGACGACGATCGCGTCGTCGACGAGGAGGCCGATCGCCAGCACCATGGCAAACATTGTCAGCGTGTTGATCGAATATCCCGCCATGGCGAGAATGCCAAAGGTCCCTAGCAGAACCACCGGCACGGCGATCGTCGGAATAAGCGTTGCCCGAAGATTCTGCAGGAAGATCAGCAGCACGATGAACACGAGAACGATGGCTTCAATCAGCGTGTGCACGACCTTCTCGATCGACAGCTCGACGAACGGTGTTGTGTCGTACGGATAGGTGATTTCCACGCCTTCCGGCAGGCCGCGGCTGATGGTGTCGAGGGCAGAGCGTACGCGGGCGGCAGTATCGATGGCGTTGGCGCCGATGGCGAGGTTGACGGCAAAACCGCTCGATGGCTGACCGTTGTAACGGGAGGAGCCGCCATAGCTCTCCTGGCCGATCTCGATGCGTGCCACGTCGCTGAGGCGCACGGTGGAACCGTCCTTTTCGACCTTCAGAATGATGTGCTCGAAGTCGGAAACGGTAGTGAGCTGGCTCTGCGCCGTAATGGTCACGTTGAGCTGCTGGCCTTCAACTGATGGCTGGGCGCCAAGCGATCCAACGGAAACCTGGGTGTTCTGTGCTTCGATTGCGGAGGTCACGTCGCCTGTCGTCAATTGGTACTTCAGCAGCTTGTACGGATCGAGCCAGACGCGCATGGCGTAGCCGGAGCCGAAGATATTGATGCTGCCGACGCCTTCCAACCGCTGGATCTGATCTTCGATGGACGTCGACATGATGTTGCCGAGGTCGACGGAACTGCGCTTGCCGTCGGTCGAAACGAGCGAGCCGACGAGCAGGATGCTCGACGTCGAGCGGGTGACGCTGATGCCAGCGTCAATGACATCGCCCGGCAGCTTGGACTGCACGAGCTGGAGCTTGTTCTGGACCTGAACCTGCGCGATGTCGGGGTCGGCACTGGTGCCGAACGTCAGCGAGATGCTGGCAGAGCCGGTCGACGAGGTCGAGGTCATGTAAGTCAGGTCGTCGAGGCCGGTCATGCCGTCTTCGATGATGGTCGTCACCGATTTCTCGACCGTTTCGGCACTCGCTCCGCGATAGGTCGCGTTGATCCGCACCGTCGTCGGCGCGATATCGGGGTATTGCGAAATCGAGAGCGTAAAGATCGCGAGCAGGCCCGCGAGCATGATCGTAATCGCGATGACCCAAGCAAAGATCGGGCGTCGGATGAAAAACTTGGCCATTGGCTTACTGTTCCTGTGCGGCTCTGATCACGGTTCGTCGCGAATTACTTCGCGGCGGGCTTCTGCGCTTCACCGGATGCGGCCTGATCAGCGGGCACGACGATGCCCTTGTCATTGATTTTCATCGGCATTGGCTTGACGGGCATGCCTGCCGTAATCGACTGCAGGCCACTGACGATCAGCTGGTCGCCGTCCTTGATACCCTCGGTCACAAGCCAGGCGTTGTTCGAAGGAGATGCGTTTTCGAAGATGCGGGTTTCGACCTTGCCGTCGGCTGAGACGAACTGCGCGGTCAGCTCACCATTTGCATTTCGGCTGGTGGCAAGCTGCGGCAGCGCATAGCCTTGCTCCGCGCCGAGTTCCAGCGTCGCGCGGACATACATGCCGGGCAAGATGATGTGATCTGGATTCGGGAAGCGCACGCGGATGATAAACGTCCCGGTCGTCTCGCTGACGACGGACTTCGACATGTCGAGCGTGCCCTTCTGGTCATATTCCTTGCCGTTTTCGAGGATGAGGCGGAAGGCGGCATTGCCGGCGTTGCCCTTGACCTCGCCGCTGCGGATCGCGTCGCGAAGCCGCAGCAGGTTGGTGCTCGACTCCGTCAATAGAATGTAGACCGGGTCCAACTGGCGCACGGTGGTGAGCGCCGTCGTCTGGTTGGCCGCGACGACGTTGCCGACGTTGTATGCCGTCTGGTCGATAACGCCGTCAAACGGCGCAGTGATCTTCGTGTGGTCGACATCGATTTCGGCGGCAGTCAGCGCTGCCTTCGCGGATTCGACCTCGGCCTGCGCCTGCAGAAGGTTGGTGCGTGCGGTCTCAAGCTCGATCTGCGTCGCGCCCGAGCCGACTAGGCGCTGGTAACGATCGAAATTGCTTTGCGCGCTGGGAACGCTGGCTTCGGCCTTGGCAATGGCGGCGCGCGCTTGTGCAGCGGTTGCCAGGTAAGGTGCGTCTTCGATCTGATAGAGGACGTCGCCCTTCTTGACTTCGCCACCTTCCTTGAAGGGGATCTCGCGGATGATGCCGCTCACCTGCGGGCGAATGTCGGCGATCTGCGAAGCCTCGGCGCGGCCAGGCAGGATCGTGGTGACGGGGAAGGTGGCCTTCGTCAGGGATATCACGCCAACCGGCGCGGCTTGCTGGGCGGCGGCTGCACCCGCGGCCCCGGCCGCGCCCTGCTTGTTGCCGCTGTCGCTGCATGCGGCGAGGACGCCGCCGATCGCGAGGGCGGAGGAAACGAGGAAAATGCGCCGTATCATAATGAATTCCTTGTGCGGTGGCGTCCGAACCAGTGACCTTCTTCAACAAGCAAGGCCGATCGTCGATCCAGAATCAAATGCCACTGATCCGAATTTAAGAAAGACTTTACGAAGTGACGTAAGTTATGAATCGTCACTTAGCAAGCGCTATTTTGCAGTGCGGCATCCACGAAAATGACGATCTGCTTTGCGCGCTGGACAAGTGTGTCCTTATCATCACGGGCGATCAGAACGGGATGCAGGACACTCGCCAGGACATCGGCAACGGTGTTGGCGGCATCTGCGGCGCTACTGCAGTGATAGCGACCTTCGGCGACACCTGCTCGTATGATTTCATCCAGTTTCCGGACGATGCGCTCCCTATATCGATTGCCGGCCTCGAGCTTGGCCTGCACCGTCATCAGGACCATTTCAAAGATGTAGGGGTTCTGCTGAATGTCCTGCAGGTGGCTGTCCAGCAGGCGCAAGACAAAGCGCAGCAACCGCTCATTCGGCGGTAGCTCATCGTCAAAGGTCGCGAAGCGGTCAGCTACATCGCCCAGATGGCGTTCAGCGATGGCATCGACGAGGGCAGCTTTCGAGCGGAAATGCTTGAAGACGTTGGCAGGCGACATTCCAAGCGCGGCAGCAATGTCGGCGATCGAAACGGCGACAAAGCCGCGTTGCCGGAACAACAATTCCGCCATGGACAGAATGTCTTCACGAGTCTCTTCGGCCTTACGTCTTGGCCTGCGTGCCATCCATTCCCCTGCCGGCACGAGGCCGGCCCCCAGTTTTCCAGATGCTAGCGCTAAGGACGGAAAGCCTGCAAGCTAATGTTGCAGGCTTTCTATGGCGCGACTTTAAGAGAAGTAGACGGACAGATTCTTGCGGACGCGCTCGACCGGCGTCGCGCCGCTGTCGTCGGGAACGAAGCGTTGCGCCGTGATGCTCTCGTAGGCCTTGATGTAGACCTCGGAGGTCTGCTGGATTAGTTCGACGGGAATTTCCGGGATTTCGTCCTTGTAAGGATCACAACGCTCCGCGACCCAGGCGCGAACGAAGTCCTTGTCGAAGCTTGTCGGGCGCGCGCCTGCCTCGAAACTTGACTGGTAGCTGTCGGCAAGCCAGTAGCGGCTGCTGTCGGGTGTGTGGATTTCGTCCGCGAGAATGATGTTGCCGTTCTCGTCCGTGCCGAACTCATATTTGGTGTCGACAAGGATGAGCCCGCGCTTGGCCGCAAGTTCCTGGCCGCGGGCAAAGAGAGCCAGCGCGTAACGCGAGAGCGTTTCCCATTGTTCCTTGGTCAAGAGCCCGCGCTCGACGATCTCGGCAGGCGTCAACGGTTCGTCGTGGCCGCCATCGAATTCCTTGCTGGTCGGCGTGATGACTGGGGTCGGGAGTTTCTGGTTGTCGCGCATGCCGTCCGGCAGTCGCATGCCGTACATCTCGCGCTCGCCCTTCTTATAAAGAGTGAGGATCGAGGTCCCCGTGGTGCCGGCGAGATAACCGCGAACGACGATTTCCACCGGCAGGATATCGAGACGCTTGCCGATGACAACGTTCGGATCGGGATAGTCGAGAACGTGGTTGGGGCAGATGTCCTTCGTCGCCTCGAACCAGTAGCGGGCCGTCTGCGTGAGGACCTGGCCCTTGTAAGGGATGCAGGTGAGGATGCGATCGAAAGCACTCAATCGGTCTGTGCTGATGATGATGCGGCGCCCATCCGGCAGGTCATAGTTCTCGCGAACCTTGCCACGGTAGTAATTGGGGAGCTCTGGGAAATGGGCTTCGGAGAGGATTCGCACGGGCTCGACCATCCTTCTGCGTTGATCGGGAACTTTTCCCCTGCTCTAGTTCCATTGCCGGGGATGTCAAGCAAACCGGCTCCTAAAGCCAGAAGAGATAGATAAGAAGTAGGGTAAGACTATAGCTCAGCACGGTCAGAGGCGCGCCGGCCTTCAGAAAGTCACTGAAGCGGTAGCTTCCGATCCCCATGGCAAGCGTATTGTTGTGGTGGCCGAAGGGTGTCAGAAAATCCAGCGAGGCGCCCGCGGCGACGGCGATCAGATAGGCCGATGGAGAGTGATGGCCGCCTGCTGCGAAGGCAACGGCGATGGGGCTCATGACGATTGCGACAGTCGCGTTGTTAACAAAAGGCGTCAGGAGCATCGACAGAAAGAGAACAAGCGCCACCCCCACGGCGGGTTCGGCCAGCGACACCATGGAACCCAGCGCCGCCGCGATGAGTTGGGCGGTGCCAGTTGTCGCGACGGCGGAACCGATCGGGATCATTGCGCCGAGCATGATGATGATCGGCCAGTTGAGATCAGCCATCGCCTGGCGAATGTTGAGGTAATTTAGGAGTGCTAGGACAAGCACGACGCCTGCAAAAGCAATATCAGGCGTCACGAGTTCGAAGGCCGTCGCGGCGACGCCTGCGGCGAAAATGGCAAAAGGCTGCCAGGACGATGCGGACATTCGGGACGGCGGCTGCGACGCCAGCGGGAGGCATTCGCACTCCTCCAGCGCTTCGGCGATCGCCCTTTGCTCGCCCTCCAAGACCAGAATGTCGCCGATCGACAGTTGCAGGTCGGCGAAGCGCCCCTCGATCCGTGGCGAGCGCATGGAGAGTGCCGATATCGTAACATCGCGGCTGCTGAACACCTCGAGAGAATGTAGCCGCGAGCCGACCAACGTGCTTTCCGGCATTACGACGGCCTCGACGTAATCGAGATCGGCAGAATCTGCGCTCGGGTGGCGCTCCGGAAGCAGGGTTCCGGACGAGTAAAGCCTATCAAAGACTGTCTCGTCTGCTTCGGCCAATAGCAGGTCGCCCGCCTCGACAACCAATTTGTCGGGCGTGCCGAAAACAAACTTGCCGTCACGCACGAGCGTATGCGGCTGCAGCGAGAAGCGATCCGGCAGGTCCGAAAGCCGAGCACCGATCAGCGAGGAGCCCGGTGGGATATGTCGTTCGGTGATCCTGCGTCGCGGTGGTGAAACCGGCTCAGCGGAGAGCGCCTCTCCATCCTTTTTCGGAAATAACCGCGGTGCAAGCCACGCGGTCATGATGATGCCGACGACGGCGACCGGCAGCCCGACATAGGCAAAGTCGAAAAGTCGAAAGCCGCTGCCGTTTGCGTTTGCCCAGGCGTTGCTGACGAGCATGTTCGCGGGCGTGCCGATCAGCGAGACGATGCCGCCCAGGAGCGCGGCAAAGGAGATCGGTATAATCAATTGCCGTTTGGGTATCGCGAGCAGGGCACTCACGCGCAGCGTCGCCGGCAAAGCGATCGAAAAGGCGCCGATGTCGTTCATGAAGATCGAGATGAAGCCGGTTGCGCCCGACAACGTCGCGATGACGGCGATATCCGAAAATTTGGCTCGCACGAAAAAATCCGCGAGCTGATCAAAAAGCTGCGCCCGTGCAAGGACCTGTACGATGAGCAGGATCTCGACGACCGTGATGACCACCGGGCTTGCAAAACCGGAGAAGATCTGTTCGGCGGAATAGAGGCGGAGGGCATATCCGGCGAGCAGCCCGGCAATCGCGACCACTTCGATACGAAAACGCTCCAACGAAAACAGGATGAGCATCGCAAGCAGGAGGATCAGCAAGGATGCTTGCTCGAACGTCATGGTTTGCCCCGAACCTCAATCCATCAAGAGACTGTAGCGGTTCGGCTCGCACTGTATAGAGCGAAATGTTGCAATCCGCGCTCCACGCGACCGTGCATTCAGACTGCGGGGCGGCGCCAGGTGCCGGTCTCGGTCATCTCCAACATCGGGGTAGAAAAGACGCCGACTGTTCTTTCCCGCCATTGCGGTCCGACAGCATCGAGCGTTTCGCACCAGCGGCGGGACTGCAACATGGCGGCACCGATCGCAACAGGCTCAATGCCGCAGCCGGCAAGAAGCTGCAGCCCGGAAACGATCGAAGTGCCACTGGAAATGACGTCGTCGATCAGCGCAACACGCCGACCCTCCAGCAGCGGCAGCATGCGAGGATCTATATAAAGACGTTTCTGTTGGGTGGGGGTGGTAATCGAGATGAGCGCCACGGACAGGTCGTCGCGGTACCAGAACTTTCGGGACGTTCCGAGCGGCACATATCGTGTATGCCCCAGCTTCTGCGCCACGGCGGCTGCGAGCGTCAGGCCAAGGGTCGGTAGGCCGGCAACAACTTCCACCTCGAAAGGCTCCAGTTTCTCGGCAAGCGATCGAGCCAGGACATCGAGAACCTGGAAGCTTGCCTGGTTGATGATCAGGGAGGCCAGCGCATGCTGCCCGTCTGCCAACACGCGTACAGGCAGGCGAAGCTGCCGCCCATCATCCAGTTCGGCGATATAGGACGCCGAGACATCGCCGTCGCTTCTAAAGGTGCCCGGGCTGTGGATCTCCTGCCAAAACTCGTGCGCCGCCAATTCCGTCATGCACTCAATTCCATCTTGCCGTTTCCACGCCGGAACTCTGGCGCAATTCTCTTAGTTCCGCATCCGTCAAGGCACGCACCGCACCCTTTGGCAGCTCGCCGAGCGCCAGGCCACCGATCGCAACGCGCACGAGACGGAGGCATTCGACATCCAGGGCTTCCAGCATGCGGCGGATCTGGCGGTTGCGGCCCTCATCGAGTTCGACCTCGATCCAGGCATTCCTGTCGCCGCTCCTCAACAGCGTCGCCGACGTCGCCTTCAGAATTTCGCCGTCATGGCGGACCCCATAAGTCATCTGGGCCAGCATCTCCATGTCCATGATCCGGTTGACCTGGACATGGTAGGTCTTGGTGACATGGGTGAGCGGATCGAGCAGCGCCTGCGCGAAGACGGTATCGTTGGTAAAAAGCAGCAAGCCTTCGCTCGCCTTGTCCAACCTTCCGACCGGCGAGAGGTGCGGAGCCTCGAAATCCTTGAGGCAGTCGTAGACGGTCGGCCGGCCCTCGGGATCATCGCGCGTCGTGACCAGCCCGCGCGGCTTGTTCAGCATCAGGTAGATCTTTGCCTCGGCGACCACTTCGGTACCGTCGACGCGGATCTTCGCGAATGCCAGGTCTACCCATGCGGAAATATCGGTGACTTTGCGTCCATCGACCGACACGCGACCTTCCAGGATTAGCCGTTCGGCCTGCGTGCGCGAACAGTGCCCGAGCTTGGAGAGCGCACGCGGCAAAGTTACCCGCTTGCCGGATGTCTCCCCGTTCGGTCTGGCGCGTTCGCGCGATTTCTGAGGTGAGCGCCGCTGCCTCACACTGTTTCTTCCCGTCATTGCCGTTGATCAGGTTCTGACATGAACAGGGTCACGATGCCAGCAAGCCATCGACAAAACGCGGGGATAATAAGAGGTTCAAAGTGCTGCGTGACGAAAGCGCAAAAAGCGAGATGGCGCTTTGCGCGCCATCCAATTCGTCTTGGGGAGAGGGCAGAAAGCCTCAGTGGCTGGCCATGTAACCGGCGAGTTCCTGACGGCTGATAACGACACCTGCCGCTGCCTTGGCGGGGTCCGGATGGGTGTAGGACAGGGAAGGCAACTCGGGCAGTTCGAGAGCTTGACGCGTGTTCATGATGCCGACAGCCCTGCGGCCGTTGACGCCATCAACGCTGACTTCGACTATAAAATGGGCTCCCTTGCACTCCACGAATAGTCCTCCCTCTTATTCTACCGGCCGTAGTAACGGCAAAACTTGGTTTTTCTAAGACCAAAGTATTACGAGCCGCACTAAACTTCGGATCACTGCGGCTCGCGATGAATGCGGGGCGTTTCCGCTGTCACCATATCAGCGCCACCAATGACGTGGTGGCTCTTGACTGCCGGCCAAGAGATAGCCGGCTAGAAAGCCGATCGCACCGGCGAGCGCCAACGCGGTCGTCGTCGCAGCAGGATGCTCGCGGGCGGCGCCTGCGGCAGCCACACCTTCTGCCCGGATCTGCGCTACCGCGCTCTTCGCGCGGGGAAGGGCGTCCTCATAAGCCTTGCCTGCCCGGTCACGCACCTCATAGTAAGCCTCTGCGCCCTGCGCCGAGATCATTTTCTGCAGGCGGGACACTTCTTGCTGGAGTGCGGCGATATCCTTGCTGACGGATGCTCTGATGTCATCGGTAGTGGCAGCCATGTCTTTCTCCTTTTCCTTACACGAACGAGAACACGAAAGAGCTGCGATAGGTTCCGCGAGATTTGATCCGTAAGGGGGCAGATGATCCAGTTTCGCGGAGTTTCAACCCTCCAGCGCCGCTTTTGCGCGAGCGGGAAGGAACAGAACTTCGCTGATAGGGCACTACACGACCATCTGATCGAGGAATTTGGAGCCCCGTTGGAGGGCCGTTCAAGATCCCAAACGCGGTCTCTAGAAAATCCCACTT
>NZ_JBFTIN010000052.1:0-31032 GCF_056394785.1 Rhizobium sp. 10N414
TTGAGTACCGTTTCAAGTTCGCAGTCGATAACCGTCAGCGCATCTTTCAGCGCGGGCGTGCCGGTCGAAAGACTATACCATTGCGCGTCCTGATAGCGCTCGACCCCTCGCCGCCCATCGAAGCCGGCGAAGGACTGCGCGATATGCTGTTGGTCGACGGCAAGCACATTGACGCAGAAGCGGCGATATCGTTCAACCACCGGCCAGGACGACGACCCGCGATTGAGACTGACGATTATCGAAGGCTGCTCCGCGGAAAGGGACGAAACCGATGTCGCGGTAAAGCCTGTCCGCTCCTCGCGTTCGCCTACGGTGATGACGCTCACCGCGCCGGCCAGGTGGCGCATAGACAGCTTGAACGCAGATTGATCGACGACAGGTCGGGTTGTCATCTCTAGCATTCGCTCTCTCCTTGGTTAGGCTGTGGCTTGCGCCTTTACGAAACAATTGGCCGGCATCGAAAGGCCGAGGTTGTCCCGTAGCGTCTTGCCCTCATATTCTTCCCGGAAAAGTCCGCGCCGGCGCAATTCCGGCAGAACGAGCTTCACAAAATCGTCGAGGCTGGATGGCAGCGTCGGGAACATCAGGATGAATCCATCCGCCGCACGGGTCTCGAACCACTCCTCCATGAAGTCGGCAATCTGTGTCGGCGTACCGGTGATGCCATTGCCTGTGTGCTTCTCGGCGTAGTGGCGGACCAATTCACCGACGGTACGACCGCTCTTCACAAAATCGGTGAGTTCCTCAAACAGCGCCCGCGATCCCTTGGGTTCCGTCGGCAATCGATCCATCGGAAATGGCTTATCCAATGGGACGCCACGCAAATCGGCCTCGAGGAACTCGGAAAGCATCAGGCGACCGACGTCCGGGTGCATCTTGTCGATAAGGTAGTTGACCTTCGCCTGCGCCTCGGCTTCCGTTTCACCCACGTTCAGCACGACACCGGGCATGATTTTGAGGTCGTCAGGGTTACGCCCGTAGGCGGGCATACGTCCCTTGACGTTTTCGTAGAATGCGCGGTTTCGCTCGATGTTCGAGGCGAGGCTGAAAACGATCTCGGCCGTGCGTGCTGCCATGTCCATGCCGGGCTCCGAGCCACCGGCCTGCGCAATGACCGGCCGGCCCTGCGGCGAGCGCGCAATGTTCAGCGGTCCGCGCACCTGGAAGTGCTTGCCCTTGTGATTGAGCGTATGGTGCTTGGTCTTGTCATAGTAGACACCGCTCTCGCGATCGAGCAGCAACGCGCCGTCCTCGAAGCTGTCCCAGAGACCAAAGACGACATCCACAAACTCGTTGCCTCGCTCATAGCGTAGCGCGTGCGGATCCAGCCCCTCACGATTGAAATTGTAGCCCGTCTCGTCGTGGTCCGAGGTAACGACGTTCCAGCATACCCGCCCGTGGCTCAGATGGTCGATTGAGGCAAATAGCCGAGCGACGTTGTATGGCTCGTAGTAGCTGGTCGATACAGTGGCGACGAGACCGAGCTTCTCCGTCGTTACCGCAAGCGCCGCGAGCAACGACAATGGCTCGAAACGGTTCATCTTGGTCGGGATGCGCGCGAGAGCATCCGGGTCGCCGACGGCGGCGGCCGGAGAATCGGCCATGAACATGAAATCGAGTTTCGCCGCTTCGGATCGCCTGGCAACATCGAGCAGGTGGCTAAAATCGTTGGCGCCGTGAACGTCGCTTGCCGGATGCAGCCATGAGGCCGGGTGAAAGCCGAACGTATAGACGAATGTACCCAGTTTCATCTTGTCGGTACGCGCCATGCCATTCTCCAGTGGGATTGTTCTTTGATTGCCCAAGGTAACGCCACGCGACTTTCTTCATCAAGAACGCAACGCTGACTTCCGTTTTAGTTTTTCTAAAGAGTCGCAGGTGCGGAGATTTGCGCCTGCCGCCGCGAGATCGCCATGACCCAGTCGCGAAACTCCGAGCCATAAGGCTTTTGCAGCGCGGAGCGGTCCCAAGCAAGGAAGTAACTCTCGCGCAACGGCATTCTGATATCGACCGGTATCACCAATGTCTGCGCTTCCAATTCGTCGGCGATCATCGACATCTGCGCGAGCACGATTCCGCGCTTGTTGATGGCGGCGTCGATGGCGCTGCTCGACAGGGTAAAGGACAAGCCGGAGGGAGGACCTTTGAAGCTCGCCCCGATCTTCTCAGCGAATTCCGCCCAGCTGGGATAGGGTGTGAAATGCCGTTCCCACTCGACATGCAGCAGCGGATAGAACAAGAGATCGGCGGCGGTCAAATTCCTGCCATCTGTCAGGGCAGGGGAGCACGCTGGAACAACCCAGTCGCGAAACAGCTCGGCATAGTGGTCGTGCTGCAGAACGTCCGACCCGTAACTGACCCGGAAATCAACCTCGTCGAAGCCCATTCGCGGCTCCCTGTCGCGGCCGGTCAGCCTGACCTGAGCGTCTGGATGGAGCACTTGCCAGTCAAAAATGCGCCTGCCGATCCATTTGTTGACCACCGACGACAGCGCGCTGAGAACGAGCGCATTTTCGTTGCGCGCCCGTTCGAGCACCTGCTTTGCGAGCGCAAACTGCTCAAAGCCCTTCGATATTTCCCGGTGATAGAGCCGGCCCCACTGCGTTAGCTCCACCGTCCGTCCACTTCGCTCCACCAGGGTGATGCCGAGAAAGCTCTCAACTTTGCGTATCTGCTGGCTGATGGCGCCCGCAGACACGTTCAGTTCCGCGGCAGCCGCCATCACGCTCCCGCAGCGCCCGACCGCTTCGAATGCCTGCAGACCTTTCAGCGGAATTCCCCGAAACTTCTGTTCCTCGCTCACCACACTTCCCCATGGCTCCCGACGTTACGCAGGTTTTTCGGCCGGATGAAAGATGCCGGCAAACTGAAAGCGATCTCCGGGATGCGTGATCTCGACATAGGTCACCATGCGATCATTCTGCCACGTCTGACGAATGAGGTTCAGGCAGGGCTCGCCACGATCGATCTCAAGAATGCGGGCAGTCGCAGCATCGGCCGAGACCGCCCGTATCACATGCTTGGCCCTGGACCACGGCACTTGGGAGAGGAGCCATTTTGCCGGAGGCGCGGTCGCGAAGCTCTCGTCTCTTGCGAGCGGTACTGTGTCCAGCAGTATGATACGACGCTCGACTGCGGTGGGCTTTCCATCGACGATATGCAGACATTGGATCCTGAGGACTTCGGCTCCCGACGTACTGTCCAACTGTGCCGCCTCGACCGAGCCAAGGGTCTCGATCTGTCGTGTCAATATCTCGTAGCGATGCTCATAGCCCGCCAAAGTCGCCTCGGTGCCGATATCCTGGATATCCATGACCGTGCGGTCGATCTGCGGCGAGGCGACAAATGAGCCGGTTTTGCGCTTGCGTACGACAAGCCCGCGGTCGACGAGTGCCGTCATCGCCTTGCTTACCGTCATGCGCGAACAGCCGTAGTCGTCGACGAGGTCATGCTCTCTCGGGATCCGATGGCCGGGACGCCAGTCCCCGGCCAGGATCTTCGCCTCGATATCCTTGAATATCCTGAGATAAATTGGCTCCAAGACGCGACCCCATCCTGCCGCTGGCGAAACGATACAGACGCGAAGCTCGCGCCCCAAAGAACCCGGTCGGCACAAAAATTGCGTCCGTCGACTTTGACGTTGACACCTTAGGCTAGCGCATATCTATTTGTATAGTCAAAAGAGGATCATAGAAATCCGTGTCACGGGACTGAAATCGGGAACTCGAACGCATCCACGGGTGCGAAAACTGGAGAGATGACAATCATGATCGCACGTTCACTGCTGAAGGGCCTCGTCGGCGCTGCCTTTCTGGTTGGGGCGACCCTGTCGGCGCACGCCGCCGATACACTTGCCGCTGTCAAGGAGGCCGGCACGCTGAAGGTCGGTACGGAAACCGCCTTTGCGCCGTTTGATTTTATCGATGCCGGCGATCATGCTGGCCTGAACGTTGATCTTTTTGCCGAGATCGGCAAGGAGCTGGGCGTCAAGATTGAGTGGGTAGCGCTTCCTTGGGATGGCGTCTTTCCGGCGCTCGAAGCCGGCAAGTTCGATGTTGTGGCCGGTCCTGCAACCATTACCAAAAAGCGCATGGAGCGTTACCGCTTCACGCCGCCGATTGCCGAAGCGACCATCGCAATCCTGAAGAAAGCCGGTGACACGACCATCAGCAAGCCGGACGATATCGCCGGGAAGACGATCGGTGTCGGCAAGGCCACCTCGCAGCTCGATCAGCTGAAGGAATTCTCGGGAACGCTGTCTTCCAAGGTGGACATACGCGAATACCCCGCTTTCACTGAATCCTATGCCGATCTCGCCGCCGGTCGTATTGCCGGTGTCGCCAACTCGCTGCCGAACATCGCCTTCGTTGCCAAGCAGCGCGAGGGAACGTTTGAAGTCGTGCTGCCACCATTCGGCAAGAAGTCCTACTTCGGCTTCATTGGCCTGAAGGATGCCGACCATGCGCCGTTGATGGACGCGATCGATGCAGCACTGCTGAAGATCAAGGCTGATGGCCGTATGGCCGAGCTCCAGAAGAAGTGGTTTGGCGCCACCTTCGAAACGCCCGATGCCGTCAAGGACCCTGCGTTCTGATAGAAGACGATCGTTGATTGCGCCCCTTCCAGGGCGCAATCAAAGACGCCATCGTGCCTCCATGACAGCCAGGCGGGCAAAAGCCGGACATGTCCATCAAACTCTTTGAACTGCTTCTCTACGCGTCGATCTACACGGTGCTGATAAGCGTCGTGTCTATTTTGATCGGCTTTGCCATCGCGATCTTTCTTTCGGGCATGCTGCTGTCGAGGAAGGCTGTCTTCGTCGTTCCTGCACAAATCTTCATCAGTTTTTTTCGCGGCGTGCCGCTGCTTGTGCAACTGCTGCTTATCTACAATATGTTGCCTGCGATCGGGCTGAACGTACCGAGCATCGTCGCAGCCATCATCGGGCTCTCGCTTTGCACCGCGGCCTATCAGGCTGAAAACATGCGCGGCGGATTTGCCAGCGTCCCTATCGGTCTCGTGGAGTCGGCCGAGATGGTCGGCTTGACGCCGGGGCAGATCTTCCGCCGTATCAAGGCGCCCATCGCACTGAGGCTGACGTTCCCTGCGTTGGTCAACGAGGCGATCCTGATCCTCAAGGCCTCGTCGCTGGTTTCCGTCGTGGGCGTCGTCGAATTGACGCGCATGGCGCAGGATCTTGCAGGCAGCACCTTCCTGCCATTGCAGATCTTTGCTGCTGCGGGCCTCATCTATCTTGCGATCAATTGGATGGTGGCCCTTGCCGGCGACCTCATCGAGCGCTCTCTTCCGGGATTACCGCGATGACCTTTGACATCAACGTCATCCTCGACCAATTGCCGGCGATCACAAGCGGCGCCGAAGTGACGATCCTGATCTGGGTTGTCGGCACGATTGCGGCGGCGATCCTGGGGTTCTTCGTGGCTGTGGGTCGGCGCTTCGGTGGAGTGCTTCTCGACAAGACCCTCGGCTTTGTCGTCGCGGTCCTGCGCGGGACGCCGTTCCTCATCCAGATCTTTCTGGTCTACTATGGAGGTCCCTTCATTGGCCTGTCTCTCGATCCCCTGCCGGCGGGCTTGATCGGCATCTCGATCTACGGCGCCGCCTACTATAGCGAGATCTTTCGATCCGGCTTCATGGCGGTTCCCAGGGGCCACATCGAGGCTGGCGAATGTGTGGGCCTGACACAGGGGCAGATCATCCGGCGTATCCTGTTGCCTGAGATGACCATGCTCGTGCTGCCTCCGTCTTTGAACATGGCAGTTCTTCTGATGAAGGAAACGGCCGTCCTTTCGATCATCACCGTTCCCGAGTTGACGGCAACACTGAGCGCGATCGGAGCACAGCAATATGCCTTCGTCGAAGCTCTCTCGGTGCTGGCACTCTTCTATTGGGTGCTCGTCGAGATCACCGGCCGGCTTGGCCGCCTCGTAGAAACGAAATTCACCAGATTGAGGTTTTTCAACGCATGAGCCTCCCA
The DNA here is from genome assembly GCF_056394785.1 of Rhizobium sp. 10N414. NCBI lineage: Bacteria > Pseudomonadati > Pseudomonadota > Alphaproteobacteria > Hyphomicrobiales > Rhizobiaceae > Rhizobium > Rhizobium sp. 10N414. The sequence goes on from NZ_JBFTIN010000052.1 coordinate 5,999, forward strand.
GCGATCGCAGTCAAGAATCTCGTCAAGAAGTTTGGGGAGACGACAGTCCTCCAGAACATCGACCTCGAGATCCCGCAAGGCCAGGTCTCCTGCCTGATCGGCCCCTCAGGCTCCGGCAAGAGCACGCTTCTTCGTTGCATGGCCTTTCTCGAAGAAGCAACGTCTGGAACCATCACAATCAATGGCGAGGTCCTGGGTTTCACCGAAAATGCCAAGGGCCTACGGGAGCGCGTCGCTCCCGCCGCCAACCGTGCGATCCGCGCCCAGATCGGCATGGTGTTCCAGCAGTTTAATCTCTGGCCGCACATGACTGCGCTCGGAAATGTGAGCGAGGCACTGAAGACCGTCCAGAAGATGAGCCGCAAGGATGCTGAAGAACGAGCCATGGCGCAACTTGTGAAAGTCGGTCTTGAGGCACGGGCAGGGCATTATCCGTCGCAGCTTTCCGGTGGACAGCAACAGCGCGTGGCCATCGCCCGAGCGCTTGCCCTCAAGCCGAAGATCATGCTTTTCGACGAGCCGACATCCTCCCTCGACCCGGAACTGACCGGCGAAGTGCTGAACGTCATGCGCGATCTCGCCGCCGAGGGAATGACGATGGTCGTCGTGTCGCACGAGATCGGCTTTGCGGCCACCGTCGGGCAGCAGATCACGTTCCTCGACCACGGCAGAATCGTCTTCACAGGGCCCCCGCAGGAGGTCTTCAGGAAGCCGCGCAATGCGCGGCTTGAGCAGTTCCTCGACACCTATCTTGATCGCGGAGCGTCGATGTTGCTGTGAAGGCGCCGAGCCTACGTTCACTCATTTGATGTCATCTAGGTGAACGCGCACCCAACGGCTCCATGCCAGCAGGCAGTAAACCGACGATATCGCCGACATCGCACGGTCGCTGGCAAGGCGCGGCGGACAGTATAGCCTGACCGGATGCCAGGGACGGTCGGTGCCGGGCACGATATCTTGGGTAGCACGCTAAGGCGCCGATCGCGTTGATGTTTCCCGCCTGAACCTGTCGATCCGCTTGAAACCGCGTCCCCCGCGTCCTGCTGCGGCTTTCGGTCCTGCCAGGCTCGCACTGGGCCGCAACGGCGTTGCCGTCCTCCACTGGCGTTTCGGCCCTTCGGGTGCCGGCCAGCGCTTGAAGCCCGGCTTTTGGACCGCCGTAGCAGGTCGCGATGGTCGCGACCCCAAAGCGGAGGTTCCAACATGACAAGGCAGCAAACCAGCCAACGATCCGACATCCACGCCCGCATCACCGACAAGATCATTGCCGCTCTCGAACAGGGTGTCCGTCCCTGGATCCAACCCTGGCATAGCGCATATCCGTCCGATCCGGTCTCACGACCGCTGCGCTTCAATGGCGCAGCCTATTCCGGGATCAACGTCATTCTCCTCTGGTCGGAGGCAATCGCCCGCGGCTTCTCGTCCTCGACCTGGATGACATTCCGCCAGGCGCTCGAACTTGGCGGCGCGGTTCGCAAGGGCGAAAGCGGAACGACCGTCGTCTTTGCCAGCTCGATCATCCGTAGCGAAACGGCTGATGGCGGCGATGACGTCGAGCGCTCCATCCCCTTCATGAAAGCCTACACCGTCTTCAATGCCGATCAGATCGATGGCCTCGATGCCCGGGCTGACAAGCCAGCAAGCCTGTCGGATCCATTCGACCGCATCGGTGAGGCCGGTCGCTTCTTTGCCAACACCGGCGCCATGATCCGTCATGGAGGTTCGTCGGCCTATTACGCCGCAGCCCACGACTATATTCAGATGCCGCACTGCGACGCCTTTAGGGACGACGCTTCTTACTTTGCCATCATCTGCCACGAATTGACGCATTGGACGTCGGCAAAGGGACGGCTCGATCGCGATCTCAGCCGCTATGGGACGGATCGCAGTGAGCGCGCCCGGGAAGAACTGATTGCGGAACTGGGCAGCGCATTCCTGTGCGCCGATCTCGGGATCGTTCCGGAACTTGAACCGCGTCCCGATCATGCAAGCTATATTGATAGCTGGGTAAGACTGCTCAGCGGTGACAGGCGCGCAATCTTCACAGCCGCTTCACAGGCGCAGCGTGCCGTCGATTATCTGCACCATCTGCAGCCACGCATCGAAGACGAGGGGGCGGCGTGAGCCGCCCTTTCACGCCTGACGATGCCGCATGGAAAACAGGACCCCGCCCAATCCGAGCGGGGTCTTCCCATTTACTTGTTCAATGCATCCTTCAGCGCCTTTGCCGGCTGGAAGCTCAGCTTTCTGGCAGCGGCCACCTTGATGGTTGCACCGGTGGATGGATTGCGGGCCTCGCGCTCCGGTGTTGTCTTCACCTTGAACTTGCCAAAGCCCGGCAGGGACGTTTCGTTGCCGGCGACGGCTGCGCTGGTGATGGAGGCGATCACGGCTTCCACGATTGCCTTGCCCTGAACTTTGGTCAGGCCATGTTCGGCGGCGATCTTGTCAGCGATTTCGTTGGTGGTTGTCATTGTTTCCCCTTTCGTCAATTGAGAATCCCTGCCATCCGCTTCTCGCGCTGTCATCGGCGCACCGCAGTAAAAGAGGGTTAAACGACTGATTTCCACAGCTTCTGATTAAAATTCGCCAGCGGTGACCGCTGATCGGGTCGCGGCTGGCAAGATACCCTGGAGTGCTCGGGCAGCTTTTCGGGCGAGCTCCTCCAGTAATAGGCCAATCGCTTCCTCTTGCTGTCAACACCGTCTTCGACCGTATCTCCACCGGCAACGCATGTCGTTGGACCCGAAGCGGTATCGCGTACGTGTGCGAACCTTCCAGATACAGACGTAGAAGTCGTCGCGGTTGAAGCGCTTCAGCGACGGAAGTCGGAGCCGTGCGGGTCAATACCACACAGCCCTCTCGTACGTCCAACAGCTCCCAATCACTTCCAGCTCAGATATGTCGTCGACACGTCACGGCGAGCTTGAACCCAAGGCGTCCCACTCCTAGCGACAGGACAAAAGCGACCGGCCATGCGATAACGAAAGCGTTGGCCCATTCAGCAAGCCACGCCGGAATTGAGGTCGCGTGGATAAAGCCGAAGAATCCGGTCATGAGGAATGCCATCATTCCTGATATAAATAATTGAGCGACAATAATTGTTTTCGTGTCGTGCATGCAAATCTCCACTTGATAAGGTGGAGCGCTCACGGCAGCACCACCTTGATTGAAGGTCGGTGCCGTGGGTTCGCATCAGCGACTTTCCCGAGAACGGGGGCCGGAATAACCACACCGGCCTGAAACTTTTCGACACCCGTTCCTGACTTCAGATGTGTCGGGTGTCAAGGCGGCTCAAAGACCCTCGAAGCGAAAGCCGCATGTCGATCGGACCTCATCCGCAGGGCAGATATGCAATCTTTCTGGCAAGCCAGCAGCCGACGGTAAGGCCCGATACGGTACCATCGGCTTGGCGGTGAACCTGGACCGTCCAGTCGCCGGGTGGAGCGGCGTCCATCGACCGTCTGGTGGTGATGACCCAGACATCCACGGCGAGAGCATACATGCGCTCCACCGGGCCGGTTCCGAACATGCCTTCGAAGCTGGCATAAGCGGCGCCGCCGCGCGCTTCGATATGGAGGTGAGCTTCGAGTTCTTCCGACCAGTAGCGTCCAGCGATGCCTACGCCGTCAGCCCATTCGACAGGGGTCAGAGGACGGGCCGTCACCTCAAGGTTTTCACTCTCACGACGCATGACGAGCATCTCACCTTGTTTCTTCAGGGCGAGCGCGTGGCCGCGGGCGACACCGTCCGCAGAAACGGTAAGCCGCGCCGCGGAGGGGGCGTAGTGGAGCTTGATGCCAGTGGTGTCTTGAACGGTTCTAAGGATGAGACCTTGGTCATCGTCGAACCACAACCCGTCCCAGCCTTCGGGGCGAACGGTTTCGTTCGAAGCTTCGCGCCCGAGCGCAGCGTCGAGAATTGAGGTGGCAGCTGTAAACGAGCTTGCATCGTGGTTGAACATCACCACCACCGAAATCCGCTCCTCTGCTGCGTGAAGCCGAAACGAGCTGAAACCGCGCAGGCCGCCGCCGTGGCCAGTGATCCTGGCACCGCGCCAGGTATCGCGGCGCAGGCCAAAGCCGTAGCTTGCCGGCGCTCCGTTTCGGTAGGTCACCGGACCCGATATGCGGTTATAGAGGCTGTCAGGCTCGTCACGCGTCTCGTCGATATGGCATTCCCAGGCCAGCAGGTCGTCGAGCGAGGCAACAATGCCGGCGTCGCCAAACCAGTAGACGCCGTTTTCCGCCGGAAGAAAGCCGACGTCGTCGTTACCCTCATAGCCGACCACCCCGTCGGGGGGGTAGCGGGTGTCTGGCGCGAGCTCGGCCGTCTTCATGCCGGCGGGTGCGAAAATCCTCTCCCGCAAAAGCTCGCCGAAGGAGCGGCCCGTGCCGTCCTCGATCATCTCGCCGAGGATGCGGAAATTGCCGTTGTTGTAGGAGTAGAGCTCGCCTGCCGGGAAGTGGCCGGTCTTCGAGCGCGCAAGCAGCGGGAGTGCGTGCTCGCGCGTAAACTCCGCCTCCGGCTTGGCACCCTGCAGAACCGTCAGCGCCCAGTAGTCGCGCAAGCCCGACTGGTTGTGGCAGAGTTCCGCAACGCTTGGCAGCCTGTCGCGATAGCGCGGAAGATATGCGCTGACCCTGTCGTCCAGCACTGCGGGATCGCCAAACTGATCGAGCAGCAGCGCGCAGGTGAACTGTTTGGAGAGCGAGCAGATCGGCATGCGCGTCTCGGCCGTCATCTGTACCTTGCGGTACATGTCGGCGAACCCCCAGGCGCGCCGGGCGATCACCTTTCCATCCTTCACCACCCCTGCAACGCCGCCCGGTCCCTTGTAGCGGCCCGGCAGAAGGTTGAGCATCCGCTCTAGCGCGGTGGTGTCGATGCTGGTCATGACGCGTGCCTTGAATTATCGCGATCTATGGAAGGGGAGGGTAGGGCGCCCGAAACGGGCGCGTCTTTTCAGGATGGGTCGATGAAGGCTAAACCGCCATCGGCGAGATGTCAGCTCGCGGAAAAACGCAGATGCGTGGAGGGCTCAGCGGCGGCAAGGAAAGAAAGCAGATCCTCACGCGAAAGCGCCGCGCAGCCCGCCGTCGGAGAGTAGTTTGGCCGGGCGATGTGCAGGAAAACCGCACTGCCTGCGCCCGCCACCGGCGGGTCGTCATTATGCCCCAGGACGACGACGATGTCGTAGAGGTCATCCTCCATCCACATCTCCTCGTGGCTCGCGGCGAAGGGCAGCTTGACCTGGCGGTTGTAGTCCGGGTGCACGGGGTCGTCGCACCAGCCGTCGAGGCGGTCGATGGCGCGGCAGGGAAAAGGCGATACCGGCTTGCCGATCCGGTCGGCGCGGTAGAATAGCTGGCGGATCGGCCAGCGCCCGATCGGGCTCGCACCGTCACCTTCGACCTTTTCGTTGGCGGGACGCATGCCGCCGCGGCCAATGGCACAGCGCCAGCGCTTATCTCCATAGGCGGCCTGCCAGCCGTCGCCGTTGCGCGATACGATCAGATCCAAATTCGAACACCTTTCTTGACGTGAAATCACTGGTCCAGTGGAAAATGGCATGCGACCGTGTGGCCGCCGCGGTCCGACAGCGCAGGCTCCTCGCTCCGGCAGATCGCCTGCGCAAAGGGACAGCGCGTATGGAAACGGCATCCGGACGGCAGGTTCATCGGGCTCGGAATGTCGCCGGTGAGAAGCGGCCGCTCGCGGTTTCGCTGATGCGGATCGGGACGCGGAACCGCCGACATCAGGAACATCGTATAGGGATGGCGCGGCTTTGCGAAAATTTCCTCTGTCGTCCCGACTTCCACCATCCGCCCGAGGAACATCACCCCGACCCGATCGGCAAACTGGCGTACCACGCTCAGATCGTGGGTGATGAAGAGATAGGTTAGCTTCAGTTGCTCCTGGAGATCGCGCAAGAGGTTCAAGACCTGCGCCTGGATCGAGACATCGAGTGCCGAAACGGCCTCGTCGCAGACAACGAATTCGGGATTGTTGGCAAGCGCCCTAGCGATGCCTATGCGCTGCCGCTGCCCGCCGCTGAACTGGTGGGGATAGCGGCGCAGGAGCTGTCGGCGCAGCCCGACCATATCGAGCAGCTCGCCGCAGCGTTCTTCGATTTCGGCTCGGGTACCATATGCGTGTGCGCGCAAAGGCTCGGCCAAAATATCCTTGACGCGCTTGCGGGGATTTAGGGAGGCGAATGGGTCCTGAAAGACGATCTGCAGCTTCTTGCGCATGGCCCGCATTGCGGCCTCGTCGAGCGCGTGCAAATCCTGACCGCGATAGCGCACGGTCCCTTCCGTGCGCTCGATCAGCCGAAGCATCACGCGGCCGAGCGTCGTCTTGCCGCAGCCTGACTCCCCCACAAGCGCGAAGGTTTCCCTTTCGCGGATCTCGAGATCGATGCCGTCCACGGCGCGGATCACCTTATGCTGAGAGCGGAAGAAGCCCGTGCCGACAGGGTAGTGCTTGCTCAGCCCTGCGGTGGAAATCAGAACGTCGCTCACGCCTTTGCTCCCTCTTTGTCATGCAACCAGCAGCGCGCCTTGTGGCCATTGCCGAGATCCGTCAGTTCAGGCTGCTTCAGCTTGCAGATTGGCATCGCATCGCCGCAGCGGGGGTGGAAACGACAGCCCGCTGGAAGTTTCGCAAGATTCGGCACCACACCTGGAATGCTGTTCAGGCGTTCCGCCGTGCGTTTTTCCGTCGCTTTCGGGATCGAAGCGAGCAGGCCGCGCGTATAGGGATGCGAGGGCCGGTCGAAGAGGTCGAAGACATTGGCCTGTTCGACGATCTGGCCGGCATACATCACGTTCACCTCGTCGCACATCTCGGCGATGATGCCGAGATCGTGCGTGATCATGATGATTGCAGTGCCGGCTCGGTCGCGCAGTGCCATCATCAGCCTGAGGATCTGCGCCTGCGTGGTTACGTCGAGCGCCGTCGTCGGTTCGTCGGCGATCAGGAGCTTCGGTTCGCATATCAGCCCCATGGCGATCATCGCCCTCTGGCGCAACCCCCCCGAAAGTTGATGCGGATAAACGTCGAGGCGTGCCTTTGGCTCTGGAATGCCCACCGTCTCGAACATCTGCAGCACCTTTTCACGGATGGCGCGCTTGTTGAGGCCGGTGTGAATGGCAAGCGGCTCGCCAACCTGCTGAACCATGGTCTTCACCGGATTAAACGAGGTCATTGGCTCCTGAAAAACCATCGAAACCTCGCGACCGCGCTTGCGCCGCATCTCGTCGCTGTTCAGCCGCGCCAGATCGGTCCCGTCAAGGATGATGCTATCGGCGCTCACCGTTCCCGGCGGCGAAGGCACCAATCCCATCAGCGACAGCGCCGTGATGCTCTTGCCGGAGCCGGATTCCCCGACCAGACCGACGATCCGCCCGCGCCCGACGTCGAACGACACACCGTCAACAACCCGGACGGGGCCGTTTAGCGTCTTGAATTCCGTGCGCAGGTTGCGCACGCTGAGCAATATGTCTCGGTTTGTCATCGTCGCGCCCCTCAGTCCTTCATGTAGGGATCGAGCGCGTCACGCAGTCCGTCGCCGACAAAATTGAACGCCAGCACCGTGATCAGGATCGCAACGCCGGGCATGATCGCAACCAGGGGTGCGGAGAAGAGGTATTCCTTGCCCTTGGCCACCAGGAGACCCCAGCTGGCTTCGGGAGGTTGGACGCCGACGCCGAGGAAGCTGAGGCTCGATTCCCACATGATCGCGTCGGGAATGCTGAGCGAAAAGAGAACAATCAGTGTCGGAACGACGTTGGGGAAGATGTGGCCGACCATGATCGCCACCTTCTTCGTACCGTTCGCGCGCGCCGCCTCGATGAACTCCTTCTCCTTGACGGCGAGTGTCTGTGCGCGCACCACGCGGGCCACTCCGGCCCAGCCAACGAGGCTGAGCGCGATGAAGATGTTAAAGAGGTTCGCCCCAAGCGTGTACATCACCACCATCGCCAGCAGGAGCGACGGGAAGGCGATCATCATATCGGCCAGCCGCATGATCATGAAGTCGACCCGACCGCCGTAGTAGCCGCTGACAACACCAAGGACTGCTCCAATCATCAGGGAGATGAAGCTCGGCACGATACCGACGACCAGAGATATCCGGGCGCCATAAAGAATGCGGGTCAGGAGATCCCGGCCGAAGTTGTCCGTACCGAGCCAATAGGTGGTGGACGGCGGAAGGAACTGCTCGTTCAGCGCCACGCGGTAGGGATCATGCGGACTGATGAAGGAAACGAACAGCGCCACGAAGACGAGACACCCAACCATGATCAGACCGGCCATCGCCATTCGGTTCCTGCAAAAGATCCTGATGCCGTCGCGCAGGAAACTGTCGTTGCCCGCATCATCCTCAACGTCCGGGATGGTTTCGGCGATCTCAGTCATTTCGAACCTCCCTTCATTTCGGAGCGAATGCGGGGGTCGAGAACCGAATAGAGGATATCGGCAACGAGATTGCCGAAGATGACGAGGACGGTGGCGAATAGCACCGAGCCCTGCAGAAGCGGCATGTCGCGCGCCTGGATGGCGCTGACCGAAATGCGGCCTACGCCGGGGATGCCGAAGATCGCTTCGGTGATGACTGCGCCCGACAGCAGCCCCGCGACCTGGATCGCCATGATGGTCACGACCGGGATAAGCGCGTTCTTCAGCGCATGTCGGCGGATCACCATCAATTCGCGAAGGCCCTTGGCGCGAGCCGTGCGGATATAATCGTGGCGCATGACCTCAAGCAGGCTGGAGCGGGTGAGGCGGGCGATGACGCCAGCCGAACTCCATCCGAGCACGATCGCTGGCATGATCACATACTGGTATCCGTAAAAACCGGACACAGGCAGCCATTTCAGCTTCAGAGCGAAGACATATTGCATCAACAGGGCCGACCAGAAGATCGGCATCGAAACCCCAAGAAGCGAGAAGCCCATGAACAGGTGGTCGAGCAGCGAATCCCGCCTGACCGCCGACAGCACTCCCACCGGAATGCCGATCACCCAGGACACGAGTGCCGCACAGATCGTCAAGATGAGCGTGCTCGGGAATGCATTGAGGATGAGCGTCGTCACGTCGCGATTGAGCTTGATCGACACGCCGAGATCGCCTTGAAGGGCGGCGAAGAGGAACCTGAAGTATCGCGTGATCAACGGATCGTCGAGGTGCATCTGGGCGCGCACGCGGTTGATGACGTCGGCGCTGGCATGCTCCTTCATCAGAAGCGCTATGGGATCACCGGGTATCACGTTGAGCATGATGAAGAGCAGCGCCGTGATGCCGATCAGAACTGGGATCGACATCGCGATGCGCTTTATCACGAAGGTCAGCATCGAAAGTGGTCTTTCATCGAATCTCGCCGGAACAAGGATCGCCGGCAAATGGATCCTGCGAAACCGCAGGGAAACAAGAGGATGGCGGGCCCCTTTCGAGGCCCGCCACGCCGGTTAAGTCCTATTCGACTTCCATCTTGTAGTAGCTCATGTCGCTCCAGCCGTTCCACGGCACCACGAAGTTCTTCACCCGGGGCTGAACGACATAGTTGTGGTCAAGGCTGAATAGCGGCACCCAGGCTGCATCGTCCTGCACGATCCGATCCGTCATCTTCTGGTACAGCGCGCAGCGTTCCTCAGGGTTGGTCATCGAGCGCGCCTTGTCGAGCGCCGCAAAGACCTCCTCGTCGTTGTTGTTGTAACCGCGAACCGACGTGCCGCTCTTGCTGAAGAACGTGTAGAAGAAATTGTCCGGATCATTAAAGTCCGCCGACCAGTTTTGCGTGTAGTTGTCGACTGTCCCCGCCTTGCGGGCCGCAAAATATGCGGATTCGTCCATCGTGTTGATCTCGGCGTTGAAGCCAGATTCCTTGATCTGGGCCTGGATAATCTGGTTCATATCGGACCAACGCGAGGACCAATTGCTGGCCTGGGTCAGCTTGATGTCTACGCCGTTGGGGTAGCCAGCCTCTGCCAGCAGCGCCTTGGCCTTCTGCGGGTTGTACTCGATCGGCTTGGCCTCGGCATAGCAGGTCAGTCCACGCGGCATGACGCCGTTTTCCAACTTGCCCTTGCCATAGAAATTCTTGTCGAGAATTTCCTGGCGGTTGATGGCCATCTGGAACGCCTTGCGGACGCGCACGTCGTCGAAGGGCTTCAGCGCCTGATTGATGTGGTAGTAATAGATGCCGACGCGTGGACCGGATCGAATCTGGTCCTTCCATTGGTCACTGCCGGCGAAATAGGGCAGCTGCGACGATGCGTAGTCGATATCGAACACATCCAGCTCGCCCGACTCGAAGAGAAGTCGCAGTGTTTCGGCATCGGCGACCACGCGGATGACGATCTGGTCGAGCTTCGGGCGACCCTTGAAATACTTGTCGTTGGCCTCAAGGACCTGACTGTCGTTGAGGGTGTATTCCGTCAGTTTGAACGGCCCGGTTCCGTTGGTCGTTTCCGGCGTAAGGCCGTACTTGTCGCCGAGCGGTTCGGTGAATTTGCGATTGTAGATCGACGCACCGGGGCTCGCCAAAAGGGCGATGAAGGCCGCGTAAGGCTCCTTCAGGACAATCTTGACAGTATATTTGTCCACCGCCTGCAGACCGGGGACCGTGGTGGCGGATCCGTCCAGGCGCTCGGTGGCACCATCGACGAAATTGAGAATATCGGTGCTCAGCGCCTTGGTCTTGGGGTCGAGCATGCGGTCGAAGGTGTAGACGACGTCATCCGCAGTCAGCTCCTCGCCGTTGTGAAACAGAACGCCTTTGCGCAGGTGGAATATGTAGGTCTTGCCGTCCTGCGAAACTTCCCAGCTCTCGGCAAGCCCGGGGGTGAGCTGCGACTGGCCCGGCCCGCTCGTTTCGGCCTCGACGAGCCGGTCGTAAACGTTGAGCGGCAGTGTGTAGAAATCCTGCGTCATCTGGACGTCGACGGTCTTCGGATCCTCCTGATAGGCGATCTTCAAGACATGGTCGGCCGCAAGACTGGTCGAAGCCATCGCAAGCGTAATGAGGCCCGTCGCCATCATAAACTTGGCTTTGTTCAGCATTTGAAATTCCCTCTTTTTCTTGTTTCCCCATCCGGGGCAGCGCTTGTCGCTTCCCCGTTTTGTCCGGTTCCCGGTCCAATTATTGTTCAGCGTCTGCCAATTCCCTCCCGGTGCCTTTTGTGCCCCCGTGCAAAACAGGTTCGGCCATCCCTCTTCCGCCCGGTGCAGGACGCTCCCAGGCTCCCCCATGCTCGAGTTGTAGCATTTCTTGAATGCCCTGCCTGCGGCGGATTGTCTTGAACCGATCGCCGTCCACAAGTACCTCGGCAAGAAGATCGCGTGAGTTGTAGGTCGATGCCATCGACGCGCCATAGGCGCCGGCGAGATCGAAAGCCAGCAGGTCGCCGGCCCGCAGTTCACCGAGCCCATCGTAGCGTCCAAATTTGTCGGAGCTTTCGCAAATTGGCCCGACGAGACTATAGGTGCACGCTGCATCGTTGAGTTGCGGTTCCTGAAGGGGAAGAACGGGATGGTGGGCGTCGTAGAGCGCCGTGCGCATAAGGTCGTTCATTCCCGCGTCGAGAATGCCCATGCATCCGTCCTGCATGTCCTTGAGGTAAAGCAACTCGCTCACCAGCAACCCCGCCCGCCCGACGAGCCAGCGGCCCGGCTCGACGGCAAGTTTGCAGCCGAGATGGCCAACTGTCTCGGCGATGATCGCGGAATAGCGCCCAATGTCTGGGCCTGGTTTATCGCCGGATGCAATCCCAATGCCGCCTCCGAGGTCGAGGCGCGGCACGGACAATCCCCTGCCGCGCATCTCCGTTACCAGCTCGGCCATCGCCGAAAAGGCGCGCCGGAACGGCTCCATGTCATGTATTTGCGACCCGATGTGGACGGCGACGCCAACCGCTTCCAAATCCGGTACCGCAGCAACCTGCGCGTAGAGGTCGGCCACCTGGCCGATCGCGATTCCAAACTTGCTGTCCTTCGTCGCGGTGGTGATTTTCGCGTGCGTCTTGGCATCGACGTCGGGATTGACTCGCAATGCGACCGGCGCGCGCTTGCCGAGTGCACGGGCGACCTCGGCGACCACGCTGATTTCAGCCGCTGATTCGACATTGATCTGGTGAATGCCGACCTCAATTGCGCGGGCGATTTCCGCGCGGGTCTTTCCGACGCCGGAGAAGATGATCCTTGACGCAGGTACGTCCGCTGCCAGTGCACGCTCCAGCTCTCCTCCGGAAACGATGTCCATCCCGCATCCGAGTTCTGCAAGCAGGCGAAGGACGGCGATGTTGCTATTGGCTTTGACGGCGTAGCAGATCGCGACGTCGATGGGGGTGAGGGCTCGCGAAAGTGTCCTGTAAGCCGATCGGATGGCGCCGGCGGAGTAGCAGTAAAAAGGCGTTGGAATGGCGGCGGCAACCGCGCCCAGCCGCACGTCCTCGATATGCAGAGCGCCTGCTCGATAGGCGAGCCAGCGCCGCTCGTCATCCTGCCAGGTTTCTTCTTCGACGTATTTTGTCATCGCCCGTCACGCTTGTTTGGGTTCCGGCAGCGATAGTTTCAGACCCTGAATCCTGAGGGAAATAATTGATAGGGCGCTCTTATTCATTTCTGATATATGAGAGCCTTCACCTGCGCTCTCGTCAGGAGGGGAAAGGCACCGAAGCGAAAGGCTCAGACCGATGAGGCTCAACCAACGCCAGATTGAGGTCTTTAACAGCATCATGATCAGCAAAAGCGTGACCGCGGCGGCCGCGGCACTGGGAACGTCACAGCCGACCATCAGCCGAGAGCTCAGAGAAATGGAGCAGCGGATCGGCTTCGACCTTTTCGTGCGCTTCGGCAAGCGTTTGACACCCACGAACCAGGCACTTTTGCTACATGAAGTCGTTCGCCGGTCCTTCCTCGGCATGGAAGAAATCAGCCGTGCTGCGTCGGCGATCCGCATGCACAACGCTTCCAACCTAAGGATCGCCACGATCCCGGCCTATGCGGATTCCATCATCCCACGCGTGGCGCAAAAGCTTCTGAAGCATCGCCCGGCGGTTCATCTCTCCCTGCATTCGTTGGAGGAGGTTTCGCTGCAACATGAAATGGCAACAACGGTCTTCGACTTGGGGGTGACCGAAGGCCGGTTCGAATATGCTGGCGTAGCCTCTCAGCGGATCGACGTTGGCGATCAAGTATGCGTCGTGCCGATCGGTCACAGGCTTTCGCAAAAGGGCCTCCTCGAACCCGCAGATTTCGATGGCGTACCGTTTGTCTATTTCTCGCAGGACGATCCCTATCGAAGAAAACTTGACGACATATTCCTGGCTGCAGGCATTTCGCGCAGTTATGCTGTCGAGACGACGACGGCCACCAGCGTATGTTCGATGGTTGCCGCCGGTGTAGGTGTGTCAATCATCAATCCGCTGACTGCTGCAACCCATGTCGACAAGGGGGTGGTATTGCGCAGGCTGAGCGTCAGCGTCCCGTACACGCTTGCCGTATGGCGCCCGGTTCGAAGGACGCGATCGACGGTCATTGAAAGGTTCCTTTCGGTCCTGACCGAGGCTGCCAACGAGATGCGGGCAACTTTGCACTCCGCGCTGGATAGAAAGTAAGGCAGACCACGCCGCGGACTTGAACGTCCAACTTCTTGGCTGCACGGCACACCTTGGGTCGCACGCCATAACCTAACGCAGTAAGCGTCTGAAACGGCGCAGCGCCAGCCAGAAAAACACGCTCGCGATGACAAGAAGCGCCAGAAGCTGTGGCCAGACCACGTCGAGCTGTGCTCCTCGAAACAGGACCGCCTGTGCCAGAATGACGAAGTGCGTGTTCGGTGCCAGCAGCATGATATTCTGGATAGTATCAGGCATGCTCTCGCGCGGCGTCATGGCGCCTGACAGTACCTGAAGCGGCAGCAGCACGAGGATCAGGAGCAAGCCGAACTGCGGCATCGATCCGGCAATTTGGGTCACGACCACAAAGTTGCCGGCACGGAGCGGCCATCATGCTTCGAATAAAGAGTTCCATTGCCGGCCATCCTGACAGACGACAAGCGAAAGTCTATCGAAAATGCACGCAGATGTTTGCTTATGATTGCTGCACAATCGTCACATGCCAAAGGGAGCTGAAGCCAGATTGGCATTTCTCAGTTGATGGGGAACGGGGCGTAACCGCGCCTATTTGATGATTGACTCTGGGACGTCACCTCGATGCTCCAGCGAGTACCCGAGCGCCATCAAGCCATCTGCTAGACGCCGTGGCGCGTCTGTGGAAGGAGGCATCGTGCGAATATCTTTCTGCCCCGGCTGGAAACCGATCCGATCGAAGAGGGCGGCAAAGGCTTTCCATTCCAAGGGTGCCATTGGAAACGGCTCGGGAAAATGAACGAAAAGGGTACCATCGATCGACTTCCATTCGATGATTATGACGCGGGGCATCGGGTCCTTACTCGTGTTCCAAGGTGCATGCTGGTCCACCCATTGTTCCAACGATGTAGTTCGAAATTTGGGCACGACCAGCGACGCGATGGACGCAAGGAGCGAGAACGCCGGTAGTAGTACTCTCTCGGGGCGCCCAGGCGCCTGTTTTAGCTCGCCCGGTTAGCCGGTCACCGCAGGTGTCCCGGGTGCTGGATGAGCAGGACGGTTTGGACAACCGAGCCCCCTGTCAACAGGAGATTACATTTTCGTCATATATCTCGATATATCTTGATTTGCGATATATCGAGATATATTCAGTAAGCATGAAACACGGACCTTTAGACGCTTCTGATGATCACCATGGACGGCCCCATCGGGGCAGGGGCGGCAAGCGGATGTTCGACTATGGCGAGCTACGCCTGCTAATCCTCGCGATGATCTTTCAGCGTCCCTTCCACGGCTATGAGTTGATGAAGGCAATCGAACAGCGCCTCGGAGGCAACTATACACCCAGTCCAGGCGTCATTTATCCGACGCTCGCATGGCTCGACGACATGGGTTACGCCTCAATCGAACTCGAGGAGGGGGGGCGCAAGCTCTATCATGTCACGGAGCAGGGGAGAGCCTTTATAGATGCCAATAGATCGCTCGTGGAGGAACTGCTGACCCGGGCCGTACCGGGCGAGCGGGGGCACGATGAGGTTCCAGACGCGATCATCCGAGCGATGGAAAACCTGAAGCTCGCCTTGCGGCTGCGGCTTCGTAAGGGGCCGCCGGATGAGGCGACGACAGGTGATATCGCCAACATCCTGGACGAGGCGGCGCGGGCAATCGAACGCCGTTGAGTGACGCTGGGAGGCACCAGGCGTTCAAAAGGTAAAGACAATGGACCAGAAGATCGAAGCTGTTCTTGAAGCGTATCATGCTCTCATCCGCGAGGAGCAGGCGCGGCCACGGGAACTGCCGCCAGGCGGGCGTGATGGGGGACAGGACCGCCGTATGAGGGCAGTGGGACCGGAGACAGGAAAGTTTCTCAACATCGTCGCCAGAAGCCAGAAGTCCCCCGCGATATTGGAGATCGGGACCTCCTTCGGCTATTCCGGCATTTGGCTTGCCGAGGCTGCCAGGGCGAGCGGCGGGCGCCTGATCACCATGGAAATTCACGAATACAAGTCACTATACGCTCAGGAACGCGCGGTGGCTGCCGGTCTCTCTGACTACATCGATTTCAAGGTCGGAGATGCAGTGGAGATGATCAGCGCGCTGCCTATTGGCGTCGACTTCGTGCTGCTCGACCTGTGGAAGGATCTCTACATTCCGTGCCTGGAAGCCTTCTATCCCAAACTCAACCCCGGCGCGATCGTCGTCGCGGACAATATGCTGCGGCCTGGCGACGAGAACGTGAAGATGTACGGGAGGGCCGTGCGCGCGAAGCCGGGGATGACGAGTATATTGCTTCCGGTGGGTGCTGGCCTTGAAGTCAGTCGTTTCGAGCCGGACTAGACGGAGCTCGAAATGCTTCTCGAGAACTTCCCGATGGAAATGCTTTGCCGGCTCGCCGTCTTTTTCCACTGTCGTACGACGACAGGCAGCAAAGGAACGAACACATGAATATCTTGCAAGGCGACCGGCTGACCGAAGTCGCAAACAGCCCGCGCATAGAGCGCGTGCGCCACGAGCTGAAACGGCGGCAGCTGCACGTCCTATCCACCGAGCGGCTGACTCCGCATATGATCCGCATCACCCTCGGAGGCGAGGAGCTTGAGGACTTCACCTCGCTGTCGGCGGGTGATCACATCAAGATCTTCGTGCCCGACGGTGCCGGCGGAACGACAATGCGGGATTATACGCCCCGGCGATATGATGTGGCGACACGCACGCTCGTAATCGACTTTGCCGTTCACGATGCCGGTCCGGCGACACAATGGGCACTCACCGCTCGTCCTGGCGACATGATACAGATCGGCGGCCCCCGCGGCTCCCAGATCATATCAGGACCAATCCGCTCCTGGCTGCTGATCGGAGACGAAACGGCCCTTCCTTCGATCGGCCGCCGTATCGAGGAGCTGCCATTGGGTGCGTTGGTGACCAGCGTCGTGGCCGTGCCGGGCTCTGAGGACGAGCAGGTCTTCGAGACGAAAGCGAATCTTACTACCCATTGGATTTATCGAGAGAATGCGGCTGATCCTGCCCGTCTGATCGACCGCCTAAGCGACATAGCCGTCGAACCTGGAACTTTTGTCTGGGTCGCCGCGGAAGGCTCGGTTACGCGGCGCATTCGCAGTTATCTCACCGACGAACGCAAGCATCCAGCCAACTGGTTGCGCGCATCCGGTTACTGGGTGCAGGGCAAGGCCGACACGACGGAAAAGTTCGAGGATTGAGGCTCGGCCGCCGGTGCATGTAAGCCGGTTCTCTCGCCGTAGACAGAGCCCGGTAGAATGTGCCGCGGGAGGTGGTCTGGCGCGCACCGGTTCCATGGTGCAAGCCAAAGTCATATCATCAACCTCGCATCGTACTGTGTAACGATGTTTCCCACCGTCCACCACAGCCCGGCGACCCTTCAAACGGGCGCCAGGCTAAAACGCAACCACGATGTGCTTCTTTTCCCTTACCAACGTACATTGGCGCGCCATCGTCGATACTGTTCAGGGAAAATCGGTTTTTTGTTATGTGGAACGGCGTCGCATATTGAGCCGCAACCAGCGCAGCCATGAGTGAATTGCATCCGTTTTGCAGCGGGAACGTGCTATAGCCAATGCCTAGTCGTCTATTCGAAAGCCGACCTTCATGACCACCTGATAGAATTCCACCGAGCCGTTCTTAATGTGGCCCCTGATCTGATCAACCTCAAACCAATCGAGGTTTCGCATTGTCTTTGACGCTCGTGATATAGCGGTCTCAATTGCCTCCGTCACCGAGACTTTCGAGCTTCCGACAAGCTCCACCTTTTTATAGACGTGATCGCTCATTTCCATCCTCCAACCATTGACGTCGCGTTCAGGCACCCGATCGCCCAACTCATCCGAAGGAAAGTTTGCGTCCGTAGAGTCTCAAGTCCGACTGGCATTCGAGATTTCGTCCATGCCCAAATGCTCGTCTCGACTTTGCCCCAGCGCCGCACCAATCGATTGCCATGAAGGGACTATGAGCGAGCGAGGAGAGGTTTGAAACAAAATTCTGGCGCGCGGGGGCGGGCCTTCAGCCTTCGGCGAGTCGCTGACGGAAAAGTTTGCGACGTTTTGCAATTCGCTCTTGGAAGTATCCAATTGTAAATGCTGGAATTGTGTGGCTCTTCTTCTGTCGAGCGAACTGGTTTGCTTAGGTAGTGGAATTGGGGACTGTTCCGCGACCGGTACCCGAAAGTCATTATCAACAAGTTTTAAAGAAAACTGCGCATATGATTGCGGGGACTTGCACAGTCAAACATTTCGCCCATCAAGGAGTTTCACATGACTGACGAAATCAAAGCCACCGTCACTAACGACACGGCAGCCGGGAATGAACCTAAAGTAAAGAAGTCACGCGCACCGCGAAAGTCGAAGACCGTCGCTGAAGCGGCTGTAGCCACGTCGGTGAGTACGCCCGCGAAGAAGACACGTGGCGGCCGCCGGAAGAACACGGAAAAGGGTGAGGCCATTGCTTCGGCGACGCCCGTTCCGGGAAATAAAATCGCCTCGACCAAATCAAAGGAAACCGCGCAACCTCAGAAGCGTGGGCGGCGGAAAGCCGAGGCGCCTAAGCCAGCGTCGGACGACTTTGCGGATCTTCTGAAGCTCGAGGAAGAGAACCAGAAGCTCCGAAGGGCATTGTCCGAGAAGCTCCGCACAGAGAACGCTGACCTTCGGAAGAAGCTTGGCATGGCTTGAGTGAACAAGATCACGGGTTTTCCACAACAATGAGACTGATGACCGGGCAAGCATTGCAAGCCCGGTCTCCGGCCCGGTACTATGTTCTTGGAACACCGAGTCGGAGGAGGCGGATCGATGAGATCAGCGTGGAAACTGATTACTGGGTTGGTATCCCGTGGTAACTCAGAAGGACGTGGTGAGCTCGAGGACGAGACTTCGAAGATACCGCATCCGGGCGCTAAAGACGTCGAAGCCATAACGCTTCCTGACACCGAGGAATCTGAACTCCAGGATTCTCCCCAACTCATTGAAGAGGCTTCCATTGAGCCGTCGGCCGCTCCTTTCGATGGCAGCGTCCAACGACCCGAGCCGCAAGAGAGGATTGTGGCGCCTTCCCGCCTTGCTCTGGCCAACGACGCCGAGCCCGTGCTGGCAACGACAATAAGGCTTGTGACGAAGGACAGGTTGAGCCTGCGAGCGGAACTCTCACATTCAACTGCAGTGCCGAATGCACATGAAGCCAATGCCAGAAATGCTATCAGCGCGAATGCTAACAGCAGCGGAAAGTCGACCGAACCGGCCACATTGTTGACGAGCGATGCCAGCACAGCCACCACGCAAATCGCAATAGGCCAGAAAGCCGGGGTCGAGCGTATTCGTAAGGTGAGGTCGGCGCAAAGCGCTTCCGGCGTTGATCGACCCAAGGTGAAACGGCGCTCTTTGCCGATTGCCGAGATCGAAACAGTGCAGGCTTCGCCTGAAGCAGCAGTCGTTTCCGAAAGCATAGTGCTAAACAGCGAAATCAATCAGCTGAGACAGGAATTGGCTCAAAAGTTGCGTTTGCAAAACGATCAGCTAAGGCGAATGCTTTCCCGATATGATGCGGGTTGAGCAAGAGCGACTTCAGAACCGGGGACGTCCTGGCCTTCGACGCTTTCAGTCACTTTAGGGCGTTATCTTCGGGCACTTGCGTGTGTTTTCTGCGGCCGTGGAAAACTAGTCGCGGCAAGATGCATCGTCTGCGGGATAGCCCGATCAGGACGAAATCACGCTGTTTCAGCCAATGCGGGATACGCGGTATCCGTCTGCCCCGCACAAGCCTTGTCAGATTAACCCTTACGGTGGTGCAACTCGGTCCAGACAGAACCAGACCTGACTTACAAACGCGGACAATCAGGGAAGTACGTCAGTCGCATCTCAAGATCCTAATTTAGCCAAGATCACACGTCGATACTGTTACGGAGTGGCAACTGGCAGCGGAGAGGGCGCATGTCGAGTTTCGCGAGGGTCGTTCTGTTGATCGCGTCGTCTTTGATGGCTTCTCAGACCTCTGCGCAGCAGGTGGGCATCAAGACGGGGCTAGGGAGAAGCACACCATCTCCCGACCAAGCGTACAATGAACACAAAGATCAAAAGCAAGCTGCGGAAGAACGCGACGGCGAGGTTGCCGAGATGGCCCGCCAGGCGCTATCAAAGGCCCGCTTACTTACCGTTCCTCAGCTGACATCAAAGTGAGCCTGCCTCAAGGGGAACCCTCAAAGATGTCGCTTATCGGGCTTGTCCCGCGATTTGGGAGAAACGGTAGCTTTTTCCCAAACGCATCCTGGGCCGCCTCCCGAAAGACATTCGCCGACTTTTCGGTGGACCGGGTGTTGCATATGCGACGTAACAGATCGGAAGAAACGCATCTCGATTTGCGGTGCTTGAGTTGGTGGCAGCCCGCCATCGAGTATTCGGCCTTGAACTGATGACCAACAAAGGCTGAGCCGGGTTTACGAGCGCCGCTGAGCGGAAGGGGTGCTGACACGAGGTGGGCTCCTCAACATTCGCGCTTCTCGTATTTTTCCCGTAATGGTTTTCCAGTGCGTAGTCCGCTATCTTGCTTTCCATGGAACGCAAATTGGCCGTCATTCTTGCTGCCGATGTTGTCGGGTTCAGTCGCCTCATGGAGGTGGACGAGGAGCGTACCCACGCGGCCCTTAATACGTGCAATACCGCAATTGCTGGTTTGGTCTCAAAGCACTCTGGTCGAATATTCGCTGTAGCCGGTGACAGCTTTCTCGCGGAGTTTGCGAGTCCGGTGGAAGCGATGCGTGCGGCGATTGAATTTCAAGAAGATGTTTCTGGGCGCTCATTCGACCTACCAGAGGGTCTGCAGATGAGGTTTCGCATCGGGATCAATCTTGGGGACGTGATTGTCGACGGAGGAAATCTCTTCGGTGATGGTGTGAATGTCGCAGTGCGCCTTGAGGCACTCGCGGAGCCGGGTGGAATCTGCCTTTCTAGCGCTGTCTATGAGCAGGTGGAACAGAAGCTACCTCTTGGCTACGAGGACATCGGACCTCAGGCGCTAAAGAACATCGTGCGGCCGGTGAAAGCCTATCGGGTGTCTCTTCGCCGGGGGGCGGACACAGTGCTTTCGATCACCGCAACGAGCACTTTCTCATCCAACTGGCTGGTTCCGCGATTGGGCCGCTTCCGAAATGCCAACCCCGATCTCGACATTGAACTGAAAGCGATGAGCCGAGTGGTCGATTTCAGTCGAGAGCCGTTCGATGTGGGAATCCGGGAGGGGCATGGCAAATGGCCTGGCCTTAAGGCTCACCCCTTAATGGATCGGGATTTCGCCCCGTTTTGTAGTCCGGCTTTCCTGGAGGCGGCGGGTGAAATTAGGGTCCCTTCTGACGTCCTGAAACACCCATTGCTCGACTGGAGGGATGATTGGTGGCTGGACTGGTTTAATGCAGCGGGCGTCGACAGCCCAAAACCGTCATTCTCTCAGAACTTCCAATTTGATACGCAACTCGCGATTAGCCAGGCCGTAATTTCCGGGCAGGGGATAGCCCTTCTTACGCCCATGTTCTTTCAGACCGAAATTCAGTCGGGTCGCTTGGTGCAATTGTTTGATTTGACCGGTCGCCATGGGAAGTTCTGGCTCGTCTATTCGGAAACACGGCAAACTTCTCGCAAAATAGTCGCTTTTCGGGACTGGCTCCTCGAAGAAGTTCAGCGAGCCATCTAGGCAATCGAGGTTTCGCAAGGGACGGATGCTCGCGTCTCGCATGTGCGATTTTCGCCCCAAGCATAGGTAGAGCTACGTGACGCGGCCATGCGCGAGCCGCTCTAACTCTTTTCTTTGCCAGGGCAAAACAAAAGCGCCCGTCTGGTAGGACGAGCGCTTCAAACTGCACATTGTCTTCGCGGACTTAGCGAGCGCCAGCTCTTGCGATCCGCTCGATTTCACCGCGATTGATGCCAAGGTCATGGAGTGAGCGATTGCTCATACGGCCCAGTTCGGAGACCGTCTGACGATACTTGCGCCAATTGATAAAAGAGCGTGCGATGTTCATGATAAATCCCCTTTCCTGGGTTTTCGAAGTCAGCTGCCAGTCCGTGGCGCTTCGATTACTTCGATGTCGCTTATATATGATTGGTCGGACCAATTTTGCAGCGCGAAGACTGGACCTCAGCTATGCGTAGATTGCATGTCGTGCGCAGTGAAAAGAGGAGGGCTATGATGGGTGCAACTAGATTGCTTGGAGGAGAGGGTGCAGAGATATTGCCCGCCTCTCCGAGTTCTTGCCCATGCTGGGACGGCACTTGTTGGATCGGACCAGGGGCGAACGGATTTTGAGAGCATCACCGTGATGTGAACGCGGAAAATCGATGATACCTCAATGCGATCCGTACGGTTCGCATTGATGCCTGGAACTCGACGACAGCCAGAAACGGAGCGGGCGATGATCTGCGAATTCCATATGGCCACACTTGGCAGCTGCTATAGCGAATGACTACGGTCTGCGTGACCTCGCGCGGAAAAGCCTGGTGCAATCAGCGCAGTAGCCGCATCTCAATGAGCCGCGCCAACGGGTGGGGACGTTTCGTCCGGCACCACAATTCCAGCGTAGTGGATCGGATTGTCTTTGCGATCCCGAAAGCATCGGCCGAAGGCGGAAACCGAAACATAGGATCCATCTGCCTTTTGTGACCGATAGTGCTGCACCGTTGGGTGTTGCGCGACAATGGCGTCGCTGATTTGTTTAGCCAATACAGCCACGTCGTCGGGGTGCACACGATCAAGATAGGTTTGTACCGGCAATCCCCGTTCAGTTTCCGCGGGATCGAGACCGAACAACGCGGCGAGGGCACCGTCCGCGTACACGAGGTCGGCGTTCATATCCCACGTAAACAGGCCGGGGTCAGGCATTCGTTCACCCGAGATATTCGTGACGAATAAGTGCTTTGCGTCCGGCACCGTTGGTCCTCTCGTTTGCCGTTTTGCATAGAATGTCCGTAGCTCGACGTGTCCGCAAGTTGGCCTTTGAGAGAAGAGTATGGCATCCAGAAGTTATGTTGACTTGGCAGCCGGACCGGCGTCCCGCGCAAAGATCTCTCCTACGGTCTCCAGGACCCTGCGAATACTGTCGTCTGATGTCGAGTAGTAGATTGTCTGCGCCTCGCGCCGCGTGGTGACTACCCTTGCGGCACGAAATCTTGCGAGATGCTGGGAGAGGGCCGACTGCGAGAGGCCTACCTTGTCTGCGAGTTCGTTCACACTGAGTTCGGCGCCGAGAAGATGGGAAGCAATAAGCAGCCGCTTTTCATTGGCGAGGAGAGTGAGCAGCTTCGCGTGCTCAACGAAAACCATTTCATCATGCATTTCAATTCACCATTTAACCAACTGCGGCTGACTTATACGTAAGATGGCGTCCAGGCTAGAGATCGCTACATTACATTTTTGAGATATTCGAGCGCAGCTCTGAGGCGTGTTCAGTGAACAGCCCGGATTACTGGTATTCCCGCTTCGTCCGCAGCCCGAATGAGTGCTTCGCGTGCTTCCTGCGCCGATAGCTTACCATGGATTGCGTCAAGGCAGACCTTCACCGCCTCCATGTACTCCTCTCCGTCGTCGGATGGCCAGTCACCTATAAGGGCTTCCGCAACCTCTCTCAGGGACCCGACGAGCCTGTATTTTTCCCGACCACCCATCACCAGCATCAGGGGAGCGAAATGATCGCTTCTGTGCCACTTCATTACAAAACGCCTCCGCACGGTAAACACATCATTAACCTAGCAAGAAGTGTTCCAGCTTCATGACCCTTGGTGGAGACTCGACCAGCAGAGGCAGCAACGAAAGACCGTGCTTTGAGCGGGTACGGAGGCCAGCATTCACGATCTCGGTGCAAATGCTACGCGCGAGTTGATGACGCCCGGGCCGCATTGTCACGGCCGCCAATGAACATCGTCTTCGTATTTCACCGGATGATATCGCCGGGTTACGAAGAGCAAGTGGGAAAAAAGAGGCCCCAATAGGGTGGGGCCTAGATTGATGAGCAGTGCCCGAGAGTGGGCAGCGCTGCGGACAATACGCCTCACGATCGAGGCTCTCAAGCAAAACAACTCTCGTTTACATTTTGTGACGATGATGCATAACCACACCTTCGCGCTCCGGGCCACTGCTAACCCAAGATAAGCCAGTGCGTTCGGATCCGCGCAAACCTCGCGATCCAGCTCAGGCGTCGTCCAGACGCTGCGGCGCCGTGTATGATGAGGCAGCGCTCAAGCTAATGAAACGTGCTGGCGGCGACGCGTTGGAAAGACGTTCTCTCGCCACGCGCGAATAGCTTCGTCCTTTAAAATGAAAGGGGTGGCCGGGCAGGGAACCCGGGCCACCCCTAGCATCCGACCGGAGGTCTACCCGATCAGAGACTTCCAAGTGCCTCGCCGCGCTGCCTTTCCCCGTGACTTTAACCACGGAGAGAGGGAGAAACGCGGCGCCGTTCTTAATTAGAATGCCCGCTGGAGGCGGAAGTAGCCTGTCGTGACGTCGTCGATTTTATCGCCGTCGAGGTAGTTGACGGCTGCCTTGGCGTAGAGGTTGTCGGCGATCTGATAGTCGACCGTCACACCGACCTTCCAAGCGTCGCTATCCGAGAAGTCAGCGTCGGTAGCGGCGTTAACGACGCCGTAGCTGCCGTAGTACTGAGCGGCTGGAGTGATCTTCAGCTTGTCAGTCGCCTTGATGGCGTATTCCGCAGCAATCGCCCATTCGGAAGTGGAATAGTAAGCACCCGGATCGGACGCCCAGACAGCTGCGAGGCCAAGGGTGCCCGGACCAATGGCAACGGTACCCATCGCACGGACTGCGCCGGCTTCGTTATCGGTGTCGTAACCAGCCGTGACTTGGTAGCTGAAGATTCCAGCCTTGCCGCCGATGCCGACTGCTACGCCGACATTATTGGGGACCTCGCCGTTATAGAACGGGCTATCTTCCAGCTCGTCAACGCTGATGCCAGCGTAGACGTTTTCGGCTTCGTACTGATAACGGATGGAGTTGTGCAGCGTGACCTTGCTGCCGATGTCGTCCGTTTCGCCGGAGAGACCATCGTCCCACCAGCTGTAGAACAGACCGGCGCGGAAGCCAGCGATGTCGATGTAAGCGGAGTCAAGTTTCAATTGCTGCGAGGAAGCGTTGTCGGCATTCGTCTGCAGGACGATAACACCAGTGAGCGGGCCGTATTCGGTGTCGCTCTTGGCGGTGAACTGAACCTGGCCACGGGTGTAGGCATCCCAGTCGGTGTCATTCGCAACATAGGTACCGTTGCCGATGGTTGCGCTGGCATTCGGGCCGGCGTTAACCTGGAAACGGATGTAACCGCTGATCTTCAGGCAGGTTTCGGTGCCCGGGATGTAGAAGTAGCCGCTGCCGTAAGCGTCGCAAACGCGGACGTATTCAACTGGTTCCGGCTCAGCAGCA
>NZ_JBFTIN010000053.1:0-52164 GCF_056394785.1 Rhizobium sp. 10N414
AGATTGATGCCGTCCGCCAGAATGGCGGTGAGGAGCGCAAGCTTGTTGTCAACCGTCCGACCGCTGCGCAGATGGGTGAAGGTGTTGGAAAATCCCGTGCGGGCGTCCACCTCAAGCAACAGATCGGTGATGCGGATCGCAGGCAGACGTTATGGCGAGGAGTTGAAGGTGAAGTACCCTGACTTGTCAGATCTGGAATTTTGGTTCCGGGGGCCTGATGACACCGAGACTTATAAAATTCGCCGGTTTGATCGGAATCGAAGTGACGAACCCGCTTAGCGAAGAGTTTATCTCGCTCGAATTTCATCTGCGCAGCCTTGCGGCATCTTTCGACGGCGGCAGTCCGAACTGACGGGCATATTCCCGGCTGAACTGGTTCGGACTTTCATAGCCGACATAGAAAGCAACGGACGTTGCGTTCCCCTCCCCGGCAATCAGCAAGGATCGCGCATGGAGAAGGCGAACATGCTTCTGGTACTGGAGCGGGCTCAGCGCCGTTACTGCCTTGAAGTGGCGATGAAAGGCTGAGACGCTCAGCGCCGCCATTTCCGCCAGCGCCTCGACACGAAGCGGTTTGGTGAAATTCTGGCGTATCCATTGAGTGGCAATGCCAACCCGCGAAAGCGCGGTATCAGGGGTCGCAATATCCCGTAGCATCCAGCCGAGCGGGCCCTGCAGGACGCGAAAAAGGATTTCCCGCTCATAGGCCGGCGCAAGGGCAGCGATCTCGTTCGGGCGCTCCATCAGCCGGAGCATGCGAACCCAGGCATCCAGTAGGTCCGTCGTCACCGGTGCCACGGAAAAGCCGGTGCTGTAAAGTTCACCTCCGGCAGGTTTGGGCAGATCGACCAAAAGGTTCGCAACGATTGCCGGTTCCAGTGTCAGGCTGATCGCCAGATAAGGCTCTTGGTTCGCTGAAGTATACACTGAGCCAATGGCGGGCAGATCGATCGACATCACGAAATAGGTCGCGGGATCATAATGGAAGGTCCGGTCGCCGACGGTCATGGTCTTCGATCCGGTTAGAATAATATTGACCATCGGGTCGTAAACGGCGGCAAGCCTGTGCTCCGGGATCTCGCCCTGCACCATCGCGACGCGCGGAATGCCTGTCTCGGTACGGCGGTTCTCTGCCCTGGAGGCAAGTTGCCTGAGTTCTTGAAGCTGTGTGATCATGAAATTCGTTGTTTCACAACAATGCTGCGCAATCAACACGAAAGCAGAAATAGGCAATCTTCAGAGAGGATCGTGCGAGCGATCGCAAGCGGTCTGCGGCTATCTATTGCTTATCCAAATCGAAGGAGAAGCATATGAGCATCGTCATCATCACCGGCGGCAGCCGCGGTCTTGGGGCCAGTGCTGCGATCCAATGCGCCAAGCGCGGCATGGGGGTTATTCTCACCTACAACAATAACCCGGAAGCGGCAGAGAACGTAGTGCGGAGCATTGAAGCCGAGGGCGGCAAAGTTGCAGCTTTGAAGCTCGACGTCGGCGACAGCGGGTCGTTTGCCGCCTTCCGCGACACGGTGCGCGTTACGCTTGGCAAGGTCTGGGAAAGCAATCTTCTTTCATCGTTCTCCTCCATTCACGCGACATCAAAAGAGTTGCGGGTTGCGATGCGCCGAGCAGCCATCATGCCCGGACCTCCTGACGCTGGAAGGCGACATAGGCCAGGGTGAAGAGCAGGATCATGGCCGCGACCAGCCCTGAAAGCTGCGGCCAAACGACCAGCAGGCTTTGCATCGTCGGCAGCGGCGCTCCGGCGATGGCACCGTCGACCTGATCGAAGAACAGCGGGCCGACCGACCGGGCCGCCGGATTGAGCAGCATCGCCGTTACCTCTCCATAAAGTGTCTGCGGGGACAGCCGCGCGACCGCCTGCTGCGTTTGGTACTGCGTCACGACGGTCATCGGATCGAGAGGATCGATCGGCGCGACGGCGCTTGCTATCAACGGTGCGATCATGTTCCAGAAGACGGTCAGAACCAGCCAGACCGACAGCGCCGCGAGCGCTGAGGTCGCCGGCGAGCGGATTATGGTCGAGAATGCGATCGCCAGCGCCAGCCAGACACCGGCATAGGCGAGCGTGGTCGCAAGGTAAGCAATACCGCGCACGATGTCCGCGGCGGATGGCGGCAGGCCAAGCAGCAGAATGCCAAGCCCGGTCATCAGCAGCCAGAGCGTCAGCAGCGCGATCGTGATCACGAGAAGGCCCCCTAGGAGCTTGCCGAAAAGCACAGCATCTCGGTAGATTGGCTGCGCCAGCAACCGGCTCATCGTGCGGCGCGCGTATTCGCCATTGACCGCGTCGAATCCGAGCGCGATCGCCACCAGCGGCAGGAGAAACCCGAGGAAAGCTGCGAAGGAGGGCAGCGGTTCGCGCGCGACCGTGAGGAGTTTCAGGAACAAGAAGGGGTCCTCGGCGGTCGTTTCGGTAATGCGGCCGATGGCTCCGTAAACGGCGCCAATCGCGGTGAGCAGGACGAGCAGCATGATGAGATGCATGCGTGCGCTGGTCATGTGATCCGCAGCTTCCTTGAGCGTCACCGTTGCGGTGCCTTTGAATGGCGAGCCTTCACGCATCATGGGGGGCCTCCTTGAAGTAACGGCTGTAGGCTTGGTCGAGGCCGGCACGGTGCAGATCCAAATTCTTGAGCGAGCCGCCGGCCTCCATGACGAGGCGAGCGAGTTCCGGTCGCACATCGCGCTCGGCTTCGACCAGCCAATGTCCTGCGCGGCCCGGCACGATTGACTTCACGCCGGTGCTCGAATCGCCTAGCTTCGAAAGATCAATGCCGTCCACTTCGACATCGATGACAAAGGCGCCGCCGCCAGTTTTATCCGCCAGTTCCTCGAGGGTTCCGAAGAAGCCGATTTTGCCGTCGCTGAACAAGGCGATGCGGTGACAGACGGATTGCACGACGTTGAGCATGTGCGACGACAGCAGAATGGTCATGCCGTCGCGGCTCAGCGACTGGATCAGATCGAGCAATTCCTCAGTCGCTTGCGGATCCAGGCCGGAGGTAGGCTCGTCGAGAATGGCGACGCTGCAGTTGCGCATCAGCAGCTCCGCGAGGCCGAGCCGCTGGCGCATGCCGCGGGAATAGTTTCCGACCAGCCGGTCGGCTACGTCAGTCAGCCGCACCTTGTCCAGCGCCGCTGCGATACGCTCCTTGGCTAGGTCTGATGATAGGCCGGCGAGGCGAGCCGTATAGGTCAGGTTCTCGCGCGCTGACATGCTGTCGTAGAAGCCGACAGCATCTGGCAGATACCCGACCTCTCGCTTAACGTCGAGCGGTTGGCGCAGTGGATCCTTGCCGAGGATACGCACTTTTCCTTCCGTCGGCTCGGTCAAGCCCAACAGCATCAGGATCGTTGTCGTCTTGCCCGCACCGTTCGGTCCGAGCAGGCCCACAACATCACCGGCCGATACGGACAGGTCGATTCCGGCGACCGCGGTGACCCGGCCATACCGCTTGACGAGCCCCTTGGCTTCGATGACGATCGTGCTCATCGCCGTCCGTACCTCATTACCGCCATGCCAAGCACGAGCGCCGCCGCTGCGATGACGCCGAGACCCGCCATGCCCCAAACCGTCGAAGCGTTGACCTTTACGCGGAATTGCGCAGACTCCGATACAGGACCGCCGGTGGCGCGCACGGTAACCATGTAGTCGCCCGCGATCGCGCGTTCGGAGGGGGTAATCTTGACATTCACCTGGCTCGTGGCATCGGGCGCGATCATATTCACGCGTTCGGGCTCGAACTCGACTTTCCAGCCAGAAGGTGGATTGACCGCGAGCTCTATGTCGCTTGCGGGCGCGCTGCCTGTGTTGACAAGCGTAAAGGGGAAACGTGATTCCTTGCCGGCCACGGCCTCGCCCGAAAGCCGTTCCTGCGGGCCAGTCAGTGTAACCTCAGGCTGCCCGGTCACTTCGATGCTAAGTTCAGCCGAGGTGCTCGTTCCGCCGCCAGAAACCTCCATCACCACCGGATAGCGTCCGGCCGGCGCGGACCTCGGAGGCGTAACCTCCAAGGTCACGTTCTCGCTCGATCCCGCTTCGATCGGCAGGCCGGTGATTTCTTCCGAACCGTAGCCGCGTTTGAAGCGCGTCTGGAAACCCTCGGGAGCGTTTGCCACAAGGTTGAACAGACTTTCCTCGGCGCCGTCGTTGGTCACTTCCATCCTGAAGCTAAACGTCGAGCTGGCCGTGCCCCTGAGTGCCGGCAACTCGGACTTTAGCTCCAGGCCGGCGCCCTCGTCTGCGTTCGACAATTTCACTACCAGTGGGAGATCGGCGGTCGCATTGCCGTAACGCGCCTTAACGTCGATCGGGACGCTTTCGCCGCCAACACCCTCAGGCGGCGTCAGTTCTAGATTGACCTCTTCCGTCGCGTTGGGCGCAACGATGACCGCCGAAACCTCGCGGTTGCCGCCCTTGAGCRACCATTGCCAACCGTCAGGAACCCCAGACACTTGCAGGGATGCTCGCTGCGGCGGCAGGTTGGCGTTGCGTAGGGCCAACTGAATCGATTCAGTCTTGCCCGGACGGATCGCCAGTTCCGGGTGCGGCGTTGTTAGCCAGAAGCCGGTCAATTCAGGCGCTTGCTGCGGCTGCTGGGCAACCGCTTCAGCACACGCAAACGTCGCTGCTACAGCCAGGGCTGTAATCCATCGAGCAGATTTCCTCATCTCCTTCTCCCATCGATGTTAACGTCATGCGTCGGGCAACCACCTACCGGATCACCAGCAAGTGTTTCGACCCGGCGCGAAACAGATCGAGCACTATCGTGCCACTGGCGTTCTTTAACGCTGTCTCGAGTTCCGCCACGGTCGCGATAGGCCGGCGATTGGCAGCAACGATCACATCGCCCATGCGCAGACCGGCTCGGGCCGCAGCACTTCCATCTTCAACGCTGGAAACAACCACGTTGCCGGCCGCATCCTGGAACTCAGCGCCCTCAAGGCGAGCGGGCATGGCTCCAGGCTTGGCAATTGCCTCGTCCGGCTCGATGCGCATTGACACCGTTTTGCGAACCCGATCGCGCAGAAATTCGATTTCGACTTCCGATCCGACCTGAGCCAGGCCGACACGATTGCGGAGATCTGCCGAGCCCGTGATTTTGCGATTGTTGACGGCGATGATGACATCGCCAGCTCGAAGGCCCGCCTGTGCCGCGGGCGAATCTTGCTCAACGCTGCCGACGACGGCGCCGCAGCTTTCCGCAATGCTCAGCGCCTCGGCCAGGTCGGGCGTCAGGTCCTGGACGGAGATGCCGATCCGGCCGCGCCGCACTTCGCCATGCTCGATCAGTTGCTCCATCACGGCCGACGCCATCGCGATCGGAACCGCAAAGCCGATGCCGACATTGCCGCCGGTGGGCGCGATGATTGCGGTGTTGACGCCGACCAGCATGCCGTCTGTTGTCACCAGTGCGCCTCCCGAGTTGCCGGGATTGATCGAAGCACCCGTCTGGATGAAATCCTCATAGCCCTCGAGATTGATGCCGCCACGGCCAAGGGCGCTGACGATGCCGGAGGTGACGGTCTGGCCAAGCCCGAACGGATTGCCGATCGCGACAACGGAGTCGCCGACCCGCAGCGCACCGGAATCGCCAAACGGAAGCGCCGTCAGCTTGTCAGCGTCGATCCTCAGCAACGCTATATCCGTTGCCTTGTCGGTGCCGACCAATTCGGCCGTGAAGCGGCGGCGGTCCTTCAGGGTTACCGCAATCTCGCCGGCGTCCGCGACGACATGGTGATTGGTGAGGATATAGCCTTTGTCGGCGTCAACGATGACGCCGGAGCCCGCGCTCAGCCGCTGCTCCTGCTCAGGCAGGTTGAAATAGCGGCGGAAGAAGGGATCGTTGTAAAGAGGATTGGTTTCGGCGGAAGCGCGAGACCTTACTGCAATGTTGACGACCGCCGGCGTGACCTTCTCCAAGACATCAGCGAGCGGGGGTTGCGTGCTTGCCGACATCGCCGACTGCGGCCGCGCCGCCGGTAACGGCGCAGGAACCAGGATGAGGACGAGTGCGGCGAATACGCCAACATATTTCGACGAACGCGTGGTCATTTTTGGCCCCGAATTCTTCAGATCCTCCTTCGGTGCAGGGGGCGGGCCCTCGGGGCCAGCCTCATCGGAGCCACGATTTTGGCTCCTGCCAAACCAGCACCAGTCCGATATCGAAACGCCGCGCCGATTCAGGCGCAATGCATCTCTTACTTCACAAGTCTACCCAAAGCCCGCGCCCCGTCGGGGGCGCGGGCTTATCATTGCAGTCAGAAGTCCATGCCACCTCCCGGCATCGGCGGGAGCGGTGCATCCTTCTTCGGCTTCTCGGCGACCATTGCCTCGGTGGTGATCAGCAGGCCGGCGACCGAGGCCGCGTCCTGCAGCGCGGTGCGAACGACCTTGACCGGGTCGATCACGCCCTGATCGTAAAGATCACCGAATTCGTTCGTTTGCGCGTTCCAGCCATAGCCAAATTCGGTCTTCTCGCGCAGCTTGCCGACAATGATCGAGCCTTCGGCACCCGCGTTCTCGGCGATCTGGCGCACCGGCGCCTCGATCGCGCGGCGAACCAGGTCGATGCCGTGCCTTTGATCGGCATTCTCGGTCTGAGCGTTGTCCAGTGCTTTGACGGCTCTCAGCAAAGCGACGCCTCCGCCGGGCAACACGCCCTCCTCGACGGCCGCCCGCGTGGCGTGCATGGCGTCGTCGACGCGGTCCTTGCGTTCCTTCACCTCAACCTCGGTTGAGCCGCCGACGCGGATGACGGCAACGCCGCCGGCAAGCTTGGCCAGCCGCTCCTGCAACTTCTCGCGATCGTAGTCCGACGTGGTTTCCTCGATCTGCGCCTTGATCTGCGCGACGCGGCCGTCAATCTCTGTCTTTGAGCCAGCGCCGTCGACGATCGTCGTGTTGTCTTTTTCGACGACAATCTTGTTGGCGCGGCCAAGCATATTGAGGGTCACGTTCTCGAGCTTGATACCGAGATCTTCAGAGATCGCGGTTCCGCCAGTGAGGATCGCTATGTCCTCCAGCATCGCTTTGCGGCGGTCGCCGAAGCCCGGCGCTTTGACGGCAGCCACCTTCAGGCCGCCGCGCAGCTTGTTGACAACAAGCGTCGCCAGCGCCTCGCCTTCGACATCCTCGGCGATAATCAGCAGCGGCTTGCCTGATTGAACGACCGCTTCGAGAACCGGCAGCAATGTCTGCAGGTTCGAGAGCTTCTTTTCGTGGATCAGGATGTAGGGTTCCTCGAACTCAACCCGCATCTTCTCGGGGTTGGTGACGAAATACGGCGAGAGATAACCGCGATCGAATTGCATGCCTTCGACGACTTCCAGCTCCGTCACCGCGGTCTTGGCTTCCTCGACGGTGATCACTCCTTCGTTGCCGACCTTTTCCATCGCTTCTGCGAGGAAGCGGCCAATCTCGGTGTCGCCATTGGCCGAGATGGTGCCAACCTGGGCGATCTCGTCGTTCCTGGTGACTTTACGGGCGTTCCGCCGCAGTTCCTCGACCACAGCTTCGACTGCTTTGTCGATACCGCGCTTGAGGTCCATCGGGTTCATGCCCGACGCCACAGCCTTCGCACCTTCCTTGACGATCGCCTGAGCGAGAACAGTCGCGGTGGTGGTACCGTCACCAGCGATGTCACTGGTCTTCGAGGCAACCTCCCGCACCATCTGTGCGCCCATATTCTCGAACTTGTCCTCAAGCTCGATCTCCTTGGCGACGGTGACGCCGTCCTTGGTGATGCGGGGCGCGCCGTATGACTTGTCGATGACGACGTTACGGCCCTTTGGACCGAGCGTAACCTTGACAGCATTGGCGAGGATGTCGACGCCGCGCAGCATCTTTTCGCGGGCGTCGGAATGGAATTTCACTTCCTTGGCAGCCATTTTTCTACTCCTTCCTGAGGCAGCATTGCTCGTCAGCAGCGGGCGGGATCGGCACTAGGCTGCGTTTCTCGCTGCGGCGTCGACCTCGATCACGCCCATCACGTCCGATTCCTTCATGATCAGGAGATCTTCGCCACTGAGCTTGATCTCGGTGCCCGACCATTTGCCGAACAGAATGCGATCACCCACTTTCACATCGAGCGGACGCAACTGCCCGCTGTCGTCGCGCGCACCTGGGCCGGCCGCAACGACCTCACCTTCCTGTGGCTTTTCCTTTGCCGTGTCTGGAATGATGATGCCGCCGGCCGTTTTCTCCTCGGCCTCGATGCGGCGCACCAGGATTCGGTCATGCAAGGGACGGAACGTCATGTCGCTCTCCTCATGGACAAACAGATTTTTCAACAGGTCCTCCGCGCCGCATTCGGAGCGAAACCGACGCGGGGCGCCGATCCTTTCGGCATCGCGCGCAAATCGATCTGGTTTCTGATATTTGGAGTTTCAAGAGGGGACCGGAAATTTTTTAGCACTCTAGCCTATCGAGTGCTACCGGCATGAATTGATGGGTCTATTTCACGTCGCTGGTGGTTGGAGGGTGTGGCTGCCTCTTGACGCAAGGCATCATGATCCCCACCTCATTCTCATCGACGCCCAAGTGGGTCGACACCAGTCCGGGAGCCCCAAGCTTCTTAGCGCTCCCTCGTACCTATGTTTCGACGAAGTCTTCCGCGGCCTCGGCCCGCCATCGTTGCTCGGTGGCACGTCGCCCTTCAATGGTTCGTGGCCGCACGTGGAAATCGAGGAGAATGACAACGAAAT
Source organism: Rhizobium sp. 10N414 (assembly GCF_056394785.1). NCBI lineage: Bacteria > Pseudomonadati > Pseudomonadota > Alphaproteobacteria > Hyphomicrobiales > Rhizobiaceae > Rhizobium > Rhizobium sp. 10N414. The sequence goes on from NZ_JBFTIN010000053.1 coordinate 8,728, forward strand.
CCGCCTGATCGCGGAGGTACCAGGCGTCGATCCAGACAACATCGAGGTGCTGCTGGAAGATGGCGTGCTTACGCTTCGCGGCGAGAACAAATCGGAGACTGAGGACAAGGATCGCCGGTTCAGCGAGCGCTACTACGGGCGCTTCGAACGGCGGCTGGCCCTTGGTCGCCAAGTCGATGAGGACAAGGTCGCCGCAACGTTCAAGAACGGTCTGCTCACCTTGACGCTGCCGAAGACCGAAAAGGCGCGAGCCAACGTCAAGCGGATCACGATCGACAGCACCAAATAATACCGACCGCCGCAAGCCAGCCGGGTGCTAACGTGCCCGGCTGGTTATTCGCGTGGCAAAAACCGATGACGTGGTTGACGGAACCCCTTGCACGCATTTTTCGCCCGTCACGCTCTGTGATGACTTCGGCGCGCGTCTCGGGGCGACCTTGGCTGCTGGTATTCGAACGGCAAGCCCCACCCGTCATCGACTATCTGATGGGCTACACTGGCGGGAGTGACACGCTGACTCAGGTTGAACTGCATTTCCCAACCCGCGATGCCGCCATTGCCTACGCAAAGCGACAGAAACTGAATTGCACCGTCGTAGACGACAGGGGCCGCCGTCCCTAGTTTTCGTTGATATCGCCGGCAAGCTCTACCATTCAATCCCCGTTGCTGCGCGATCGGCGCATCGATCGGCATCGCCAATTTTCGGAAGAGCCCGCCGCTGAAGCGGCGGGCCGTGCTCTCCTTTTCTCGATCATACATGTGCATGCGAGTTCCACCGATAGTCCCAGAGTGCCCAGGCTGACACGGCGGTGACGAGCACGCCGAGGACCACATGGGTCCACATCGCGTTCATGTTCGCCGCGAATTGAAGCAGCCAGGGCGAGACCATCAGCCAGGAGAAGGTGCGGCTCAACCGCACCACAGCCTACCGCTCCTCCAGGCCTAAAAGCGGCCGCCGGAACAATAATGAAAAGCGAAAGCTGGCACCGTGCCGTCTGAAGAAGGCATTCTCTCGATGTGAACTGAATTCCCAGTCCGTATATCTTTGACGGGCCGCCTCATATGAGAACCGCCCGTCGGAAAGCTGGCAAGTCTTTGAAGCAGGCGCCCAGATAACTCCGTCAGATATCGTACCGCGAATCGAGCTCTCGCAGGGCAGACCGAACCTCATCGATTGAAACCGGCTCAGGCGTTCCTGGCATATGACGGAGAGCTGGCTTCGAATCTATCGCGTAAAAGTCCGAAGCCCACGCGGCGAGAATGGCCCGTTTATCATCGACAGAAAGTGCAGGAGCCTTCACCACATCCATTGGACGTCGAAACGGCGACCAGTGAGATGCTAGAACTTCCGGTCCGATGTTCACGGCAGTTGCGGCAATCTGCTTAAACATATCGTCCATCATCGGTTCACCTCAGCTTACGTGTGGATCCCGACTCCACCTCGGATAAGTCGCCGTTACCGGGTCAGTTTCCGGCGCCAGCAGATCGTGTTTTTCCGCAAAGGCGGCAAACAACCCACGTGCGGTCTCAGCTTCGATCTCGCCGCGCAAGGCGGCGCGGCACGCCTTGCGCGCAACCGAATGCGGACCATCCCTGAGTGATATCGGCCACTCGACCAGATGGCGGTAAGCGTCCATCACGCTTCTCACGTCCGTCGGAAATCCAAGGCCGACGAGAATACGCACAGGGTTCTCGAACATATCGGGTTTCATAACTCTCTCCTTTCCAACCCGCGATGTTGCAGCACGCCACTACAGCGTCGCCCTCCGGTGGAAACTTGCTCAAGCGGCGCTCTGGGCTTCGATCTGCGGCGCGGCGTCCGGCCGTCCGAGAGCGGAACCGCTTTGAATGCTGACCTTGCGCGGTTTCAATGCCTCCGGAATCTCCCGGACGAGATCGATGGTCAGCAGACCATTGTTCAATCCCGCTCCACTCACCCTGACATGGTCGGCAAGCTCGAAACGATGTTCGAACGGGCGGCCGGCGATGCCTCGGTGCAGGTAGGCTTCGGACGGAGAATCCTGCTTCTTGCCAATAACGGTGAGAAGATTGGTCTGGAACGTTATGTCGAGGTCGCCTTCGGCGAAGCCGGCTACCGCAATCGAGATGCGGTAGCTGTCGTCACCCGTCTTGACAATGTCATAGGGCGGCCAATCGCTGGTCGAACGGTCGCGCTGGGCGTTTTCCAGAAGGTTGAAGAGCCGGTCGAAGCCAACGCTCGATCGAAAGAGAGGTGTGTAGTCGTAAGATGTTGCCATAGCCATATCCTCCTAAAAGCAACATGGGTATGGAGCGCCGAAAGACGGCGCTTCCAGCATTGCCAGCCCTGTTGTCAGCGGCTGGCGGCAAATGATCTGGTATCTGAGAAATCCGGCTTCAAGTGCTGCCTTGGAGAATTTTCGCAAATCTCAGTGCAGCTTGAACTCACCTTCAATACGGCGCCATTCGTTCGGCTGGATCAGGCACCGATGCGTATAGCGAACGGAATGCAGCGGGCCGTCGAGATTGACTTGCCAGATTTCTGGTAGGCAGTCAGTGTTAGCGGCAGAAGGCTCAGATCGGCAAAATCTTGCGCAAGCGACGGAAGCCATCAAATCGGACGCAGCCTATGTCGATAGATATCGCGACCATTAGACGTATTGCCCGCCTTGCCCGTCTCGCACTCAGCGAAGACGAGGCTGAAAAAATGTGTGGCGAGCTGAACGAAATTCTGACCTTCATCGAGCAACTTTTGGAGGTTGATGTCGAAGGCATCCCTCCGATGACCTCGGTTGTGCCAACAACCATGAAAATGCGCCAGGACGTCGTGACCGAAGGCAATCATGCCGAAGAGATCGTGGCGAATGCACCTCTCAGTGAGCGCAACTTCTTCCTGGTCCCCAAGATTCTCGAGTAAGCACAGACAGCCTCGGGCCTTGGAGCATTTCACGGCCGGCGATCGCCAAACGATGCGCCCCTTTGCGTGGCGCGTGTTAGCGGCTTGAGATTTCCGGCCCACATCCGATGCTTCGAAAGCTTGCCGATCTCGTTTGTGATCGAATGATGTGTCATGGCGAAGGTCCTGTCGTTTTGCGCTTAATCAGGTTCTTCCTCAATTTGTGTGGTTCACTCACCGTTAGACATGATGCCGCTATGGGCGGGGATGCAAACGAAAACGAAATGATCGCCCGGCCCAGGGGCAAAAGTCCTGGGTGTCGCGCCCACTGCTGATGACAGTTGGGTTGTTTCTGCTGCCGGTCCAGGGTTCGGCATTTGCCCTGATTGCGGCCGGCGGACTCGAAATCGGCATGGCTGGTCCAACCGGAGCCTTCAGGATCTGCCGGTCCAAGGAAAGGCAGTAACGGTTACCGTGCACGCCATGCACAAGGAGGGTCTGTCCTGTTCGGAGAAGGCGAAATTCTCAAGGAAGCGCTCGAGATTGCCACCGGCCCCAAAAAAACATCTGTTGCGCTCGCTGTCATTGCCGAATGGCACGTCGCGGTGACGGCGGTGTGCGAGACTTTGGGTGTTGCCCGGTCAAACATGGCAGAACGTGCAAAGCAGATCCCTTCCAAAGCCCGTGGACGGCCGCCGCTTGCTGATCGGGGACTGGTTGAAGAGATCAAACCGATCATCGCCGACATGCCGACCTGCGGCTATCGCCGGGTTCACGCCATTTTGCTCACCAACGGGGGGCGTGCCTGGCCAAATGCCAAGCGCGTCTGTCGAGTGATGAAGCTGCATGGGCTGCTTCTTCAGTGCCATACCGGTGCTATCGATGCCCGCCTCCATGATGGCCGTGTTGCGGTCGAAGTGTCAAACCTTCGGTGGTGCTCAGTGCGCATTCCGGTGAAGTCGGCCGCTGATTCCGAAACGAAGCCGGCCACCTATTCCGATCGCACCGGCTATCGCCACTATCGCTCCGACCCGGCGATCTGCCGCGACTGCCCGTTGTTGGCCGCCTGCACATCAAACGCCGCTGCGACCCGCACCGTCACCCGTCATGTCTGGGCCGATGCAGCGCGAGCGCGCCTGACGTCCTGGGGCAAGGCRATCTAYAAGCGCCGCAAGGMGACGGTCGAGCGCTCGTTTGCCGAYGCCAAGCAGCTTCACGRKCATCGCTATGGTCCTGACCAGGGCCCCGAACCCAAGGCCCGGCGCGCCGCGACGACACATACAAGCCGCCGCAATCCACTCGACAGCGCAAACCCCAAAACAAAAACCCGCCGAAAATATCGACGGGCTTGTCAGCAGTCTGAGCCCGCCGCTGAAGCGGCGGGCTCAGACTCCAATTCTCGATCATGCGTGGGCATGCGGGTTCTGCCGATTGTCCCAAAGCGCCCAGGCCGACACGGCGGCGACGAGCGCTCCAAGGACCACGTGGGTCCACATCGCGTTCATGTTCGCCGCGAATTGAAGCAGCCAGGGCGAGACGATCAGCCAGACCCCGAGCACCAGGCTCGACCACTCTTCCCACTCAGCAAACGCCGACAGCGCGGCGACCGCCAGAGCGGCGAGCAAGATTCCGACAATCCATGCGTTCCACGCCGGTATGGTTTCGCTGGCGAAGCCGAGCACCCAAGGTGAAACGAACAGGGCGACTGCGAGAACCAGATTGAGCCAATCCTGTGCTTTCTTGCTTTCCATCAGTCCATTTTCCATGACAACCTCCACGAATGAAGCTTGATCGACGGTGTTCTCGCGTGCTGTGCACGCTGCGCGAAACGATGTAATTTTGCGAAATACGATCTTCAAGAGCCCGATTATCTCCGTGGGCTGCAGCTACCACGACTAAGGCGATTGTGATCGACTGTCTCGGCAGATCGACGATCTTTGCGTAGGCGAACAGTGGCGGAACACCCTTGGAGGAAAGCCCGCGACGAAAGAGCGCGGCCATGCTCTCGAACCCGCGGTCCGCCCCGGACCTTTGAGTTTGCATATAAGCGTGGATGCATAATGCACGCTCCACCCCTTGAACTCGCCAAGCCGCGAGAATAAATCTTTGACGGGCGCCATCCAAAAGCGCTTTCCTTGTTGAAAACCAACGAATTCAGTGAGGTGGAAATGCACACGACGATGTTTGACCGACCAGTCTACCTGCGTGAAAGGAAGGATCTGGTCCTCGAAATCACAAACCTGGACGACGCGATCGATTTCCTCGAGGAGTGGTCCAAAGGAGATCGCGATATCATTCATGACGCGACCCTGAAGACCTGCTACCTGGCACATGACGGCCACAAACCAGTTCAGGTGGCGCGCGACGCGCTCCGCTCGTTTGCGCACAAGAAGGGCATCCTTGTGAAAGCTCCCGCGGTGTTGCCGTGGATGATCAAGGCCAAACCGGGCGGCGGTCGAGTACACCCGTAAACCGGCTTTCTGGAGTGGGGGCCGCGCTCGCGGCCTCTCTAGCTTAGCTAGCGCGGTAAGCAGCGCTTGTTGCGTGGTTTTCAAGGTAGGCTGGCGCGGGCGGCAGTGAGCCTGCCTCCGAAACCGCTTTCCTCCCGTGGAAGCCATCGATAGCGCAGAGCTTCAACCAGTAGCAGCAGCGCGAAGGCAGGCGATGCCAAGCGGCGGCTCGGATAGTAGAGGTGATCTCCAGGACGAGGGACACCAGTCCGCTAGTGCCTGGATCAACCGTCCTTTCTTCACGAGCGGACCCAGGTGGTCGCACGGCAGGCAGGTAGGCCGCACCCGTCGAGGGCGGCGTCGAAACGACGTATTTTTGCGGAAACTGATCTTCAAGAGCCCGATTGTCACTGTGATGGGGCAGCCAACCATGAGTGATGAGATCTACGCCCCGCACCCTCCGTCCGCACGGTGGCCCAGGGGCCGTAAAGGCGAACGTGGGCCTGACACGATCAACCGAAATGCCCGGACATCGCGTCTGGCGGCTCTATCAGAACGCTTTAAGGGTGATGGCGAATTGCTCCGGTGCGCCGGAGCGAATGCTCGAAAGGCTGGGGCACTAAGAAGTGCCCCAGCCCAGCCATTCTAGGTAAGCGAGCGTTGACCGCCGGTACCTGTTTTCGCCCCGGGCGGTCCATCCGCGCCTATCGACATGCCCGCGTCTCGGCAGGCGTCCATAAACGCTTCGCGCGCGATGGCGACTGGCGTCATTCGGTTTAGAGCACGGCGGCACGTTTGAACCGCCCGATTGTATTTTCTGCCGCGATAGATGGCCCAATCCCCTTCGAGGAAATCGAGCACGTCGTTGACAGAAGCGAAGACCTGGGACGCCCCGTCCTTCATGTGAACGGTGACGGGAGTCATCCAAACCAATTCCGGGTTGAGCATGATGTCCTCCTTTCGCATTCAAGCCGGATGAAAAGGAAGTAAAAAAATATCGGCGCAGACAGAGCAGATTTCAAGTCTTCCAACCCACCACGTGTCGACGTCGATTAACGATCCGAGCGAACAGATCGCCGCCTGCCCCCCCCCTCAACACACCCGGTTCACGGTGTAGGCGCGGGGTATCCTTGCCTGCGCCGTGACAGTCGACGATCTTCGCACAGAAGAACCGATCGGGACGAACCCTGACGAAGGAAGCCCACCATGGCCACCACGGACGATCAGCGCGAAATCCAACGTTGCTATGATCTTGGCGCAAACGTCTACATCACCAAGCCCGTCGACTACGACGGTTTCGCCCATGCGATCCGATAGCTCGGCTTGTTCTTTTCGGTGATGCAGATTCCAAGGCCGTCTCGCTTGGTGTTGTTGTGACCGAACTTGTGACCAACGCATTCAAGTATGCCTACGAATCGCGAGCCGTTGGCGAAATCGGGTTCGCCTCGTTCGAAGGGAGGACATCGCCGTGCTGGTCGTCGAGGACGACGGGATAGGCTGGAATGGCGAAGGAGATGCGAAGGGGACCGGCCTGGGCAGCAAGATCGTTCGCGCGATGGCGACGAATCTTGGAAGCATCGTGCGCTACGAGCCCTTATCCGCTGGCACGCGCGCAAGCCTTGACTTTTCCCCGTGATTGATCTCGTTCCGGGGTAGGCTCGGCCCCGGCACTCGTCTCGCTGACACGTCTTCACACGGCATGACGGCCATATTTGTTGGAGGCTGGCATCACGACAGGGAACCGGTCTTCAAGTGGACCGTCTGCTCTTCCAAGCCCCTCGCGGCTCCTGTGACTTTCGATGCCGTCATGGATGCGCTTCGCCGGCTCGATGAATTCTGCGCCCCAGGGCCTCGACCAGCCTCTTTCAAACGAGAAGGGTCGATAACGGAGCTGCTGACACAAAACGAGGAGACGAACCTTAGCCGGTTGAATTGCTGGCTGGCTGCGAACGCCAACCTTCCGATGAGGTTTCCCGCCAACCGGGCATCGCGGAGCGGGCGAATTTCGGCACGAATTTTCCGGCTTGGCGCTCCGTCATGACTTCGGCACGCGTCGGCAACCTAGGGTTGGTGTTTGAACGCACCCTTCATTGGTGGGCTACACAGGAGGGGATCATCATACGCCCAGGTCGAGCTTAAATTTCCCTGACGGGAGGCAGGCGGCCATAGCCTTCGCCGAGAGGCAAGAGCCCGAACTGCGCATCCACCAGAACGGCCTTGCCCGAGCGCTCGATCACGTCCCCGCGAGCCACGGAGAAGCTGATCCAGGCACCGGCCAGGAAGCGATCAAAGCGCAAAAAGCCAGGCCGCTCGTTTCAGTGAGATCAGAGGCCGACCGAGCAAAGATTGATCCACTCTCAAGCACGTCGGCCCTTGAAACGCGCGTTTTGCTCACCTACCTCATTCTTGCCGGATGCCCCTCTCGGATCCTGGCACGGGAACGATGGTCCACTCATGCGTTGGACCGGGTTCGGTTCATATCGCTTCGCAAGGAGGATATGGTCCGGCGTCTGCCCGACCCCCCACCTTCTTGCGTAGCGCGCTGTGCGATCGACCGTCTCGGTCTTCTCATCGTCTCGTCCCGACAGCCTCCGATCCATTCGGCCCCCGGCCTGCACGTGCTTGGCACGTCGCAAGCAACATCGCTGATTAGGAAACGAAGGAGGAAGCACATGCTGGTATCGGATTTTGGCCGCATCGGGTTCGACCCGTTTCTGGAAATGCGGCGCATGCAGCAGGAAATGAATCAGCGCTTGTCCGACATGACAGCCAAAGCCGCCCAGGAGTTTCCACCCGTCAACCTCTGGATGGGTGAGGACAGCGTGGCGGTGACTGCTGAATTGCCTGGGATCGCGCCTGACGATGTCGATCTCACGGTTCGCGAGAACACCTTGACATTGACGGGCGAACGCGGATCGCCGGCGGAGGACGAGAAATCCGTCTGGCACCGGCGCGAGCGAGTGTACGGAAACTTCTCTCGAACGGTGCAATTGCCTTTCCGCGTCGATCCGGAACAGGTCGAGGCGCGTTTCGCCAACGGGCTACTCGAAGTCGAATTGCACCGGCCTGAGACGGATCGGCCGAAGAAGATCCAGATCAAAGGATAAGGAGGCAAACATGGCTCAGGAACTGAAAACGACCGAGCGCCGGGTCCCAAGCAAGCTTGACGGTGGCGAACCGACCCGTTCGCGCCCGGTGTTTGTCCCGCGCACCGATATCTATGAGACAGAGGACAATGTCGTTGTTCTCGTCGACATGCCCGGCGTCGCCTCGGAGGGTGTCGACATCACCCTCGAGAAGCGGACGCTGGCGATTCGCGGCTACGCGACGGACCAGCAGCATGACAACTATCGCCAAATTTACGCCGAATATGGCGCGGGCAATTATGAGCGCGTCTTCACGCTGTCCGAGGATATCGATCGGGACAGTATCGAGGCATCGCAGAAGAACGGCGTCCTGCGGCTGGTCCTCCCGAAGGCCGCGCCGGCCAAGGCGAGAAAGATCCAGTTGAAGATGGCGTAGTTCGTCCGGAGAAAGGAGGTTGACCATGCAGATTAGAGATCTGATCCCCTGGGGCAACAACAAGGGAAGCGAAATTGCGAAGTCAGACGATGGAAACCCCGTCTTTTCTTTGCAGCGCGATGTGAACCGTATCTTCGAGGACTTCTGGAAGCGGTTCGATCAACCGTTCGGCGCTTTCGGGCGCTGGGATACCGGTGGGCCGCGAACGGACATCGCCGAAACCGAGAGTGCGCTCGAGGTTTCGGTGGAACTTCCTGGAATCGATCAGAAGGACGTCGATGTCTCCCTGACGGACAGCGCGCTCACGATCAAGGGAGAAAAAAAGAGTGAGCAGGAAGAGAGCAAGAAGGGGTATCACTTGTTGGAACGCTCATACGGGTCGTTCTATCGCTCGATCCCGCTCCCGTCGGGCGTCGATACGGACAAGGCCGCCGCGCAATTCAAGAATGGTGTCCTGACTGTGACGCTCCCAAAAACGGAGGAAGCGCTGTCGCGCGTGAGGAAGATCGAGGTGAAGTCGACCTGACATCGACTTCACGGTCGTGAGATGCGGCGGACGAGATCCGTCGCATCTCTTACGATTACTGGATGCGTCTCGTCCGGGGATACGCCATGAGCGAAGCGCGGGCGCGGGCGAGATCTTCGCGGGCGACGGTCAACATCGCGTCTGCCGTATCCAGAGCCGCGAAAGCAGCCGCAGTCGGATTGGGCCGTTCCGCAGTGATGCGAACCCAGGCGCGATCGATTTCAGCAAGAGCCGCGCGAACATTCGCGATCGCTCGTTCAATGGCATCGTAGAGAGCAATCTCCTCTTCGGAGACTATTCGCGAATTGTCACCGGTCATCGATCTTTTTCCGGCCACACCGGTCCATTGTGCTGCTCGAATGGCAAAACTACCACCAAGAGCGCTCATTTTAAACAGTCAGCGTGGCAACGATAGGATCGAAAATGGGTGAGAAACGCCGAACCGGTGGGCGCCGATGGACGTGTGCTAGAGGCATCAAGGGTGATAGTCGCGGCCATGGTTCACTGCCAATTCTCCCCTCTGCCTTCAACATCAGTTTTCCTGAACGGACACGCCATTCTGGTCAAGCGGGACTTCAACGCCGGCCGGCTTCGTTTCCTCGCGATAGAGGTAGACGCCGAGGACTATGACGGCGACAACCAGGCCGCCGATGATCAGGTCGAGGGTGTTGTTTTGCTGCATGAGAGCAATTTTGCCTCTAATAGGTGAAGGGAGGAGCGGTTAGCCGCCTGTGAGAACGGCCGAGTTTCGCAGTTCATAATTGCAGCTAACGGAATAATACCCGAAAAAACCAGCATGCCGCGGGCATGAGACGCCTTAGCGGTAAGCCTACGCTGCGGCGTCAGTTCGGAGGTGCCGTCTCAGGGGATTCGCAAAAATAGCGCGATCGTTCTTCCGGCCCGGATCAGGCGACAGTCCGCTCCGGGTCATGCCCGGCAAATGGAGGCGGCAACATCGTCCGTTTTCCACCCTTCTGCGACGCTGCGCTCGCCGTGCTTGCCGAGGCTCACTCCACTTCTCTTCTGCTCGCTCCACTTGTCTTCTGAATTTCACATAGTTTCTCGGCTTTGAGCGCTTCGTAGAGCGCTGTCTTGCCGATCTTTACGCGAGCGGCAGCTTCGCGAACATTGAGACCGGCCGCCAGATGCTGTTGGGCCTTTGCGAGTTTTTCCGGCGTTACCACCGCTTGTCGGCCGCCGCGCCGGCCCCGCTCCTCTGCGGCTTGAAGGCCGGCGCGGGTTCGTTCCCGGATCAGATCACGCTCGAACTGAGCCAGCGCCCCGAACAGATGGAAGACAAGGCGACCGCCGGATGTCGTGGTGTCGATATTCTCGGTGATGGATCGGAAACCGACGTCCTTGGCTTCCAGTTCGGTGATGATCTCGATGAGGTGCTTCATCGATCGGCCGAGGCGGTCGAGCTTCCAGACCGTGAGCGTATCGCCGTCCCGAACATAGCGAATCGCTTCGGCCAGCCCCGGACGGTCGGTCTTCACGCCCGACGCCCTGTCTTCGAACAGCTTCTCGCAACCAGCCTTGCGCAAAGCGTCGAGTTGCAGTGCCGTATCCTGATCCCCGGTTGAGACCCTCGCGTAGCCGATAGCGGTCATGTAGGTGATTTGTCCGTTTTGTCGTTGAATCCGGACAATGTCCGATTTGCCGTCGCAGAGCAAGGTTTGCGGACAAAATCTGTGGAAGCCGCGAAACGGTCGTTTGTCGGACATGCATTTTCCAGTTCGGTGCAGCTACCGCAACGAAATTGGAGGATCAAGGAATGGCACGAAGGGCACTGCTGAGCGAGGCATGGTGGCAACAAGCGACAACCATCCCGGATGACGAAAGGGAGATCGCCAAACATTACACGCTTGACCGGCAGGACCTCGATCTGATCATGCGACAGAACAAGGCATCCAACCGGCTGGGACTTGCCTGTGTTCTGGCCATGCTGCGATATCCGGGGCGACCGCTTGCGGATGGCGAAGTTCTGCCGCTTGGCCTCTCGCGTTTTCTGGCGCGGCAAATCGGCGTCGATCACCGCGAGATAGATCGCTATTTCGAGCGTCCGCAGACACGACGCGAGCATCTCACCCTGCTTTTCGACAGGATGAAGATTCGCCCGTTCGCGCCTTCGGATGTGCGGGCGCTGACCGGCTGGCTGACGCCTGCCGCCCAAACCCTGCGCCAGGCCGATGCGTTAGCGGACATGGTGGTGGAGGAATTACGACGCCGACGTATCCTTATGCCGGCGCGCGCGGCACTCGAAGCCATCACGCATGTGGCGATAAGGCGCGGTGTTCGCATCGCTCACCGGGCCCTGGCTGGCGGACTGTCAGAGGTCCAGAAGGTCGAACTGGATAAACTTCTCGACCCGCGTGAGGGGACGGGTGTGACAGTTCTTGCCTGGGCGAGGTCACCAGCATTGTCGCCAGCCGCCGTCAACCTCGACAGGATCGCCGAGCGCATTCGCCTTCTTCGGTCGTTGGCCCTGCCGGTGACGTTGATGGAGCGCATTCCGGTCAAGGTCTTCAATGAATTCGCCGCAGAGGGGATGCGGATGAGCGCGCAGCATCTGCGCGACCTCAACACCGAACGCCGGCATGCCGTCCTGGCCGCGACGGTGTTGCACCTTTCCCGCCATCTGACCGACTGCGCCATCGACATGTTCAAAAAACTCATAGGCATTCTGACTCGGCGAGCCGACAACCAGGCAGCCGCTCGCGTCACCCGATCTGTCCGGGAGGTGCAGAAGCCGCTGAAGGACGTCTCGAAAGCTTGCCATGCGATCATCGAGGCCAGGGAGAAAGGCGAAGATATCGCCAAAGCGCTTGAACAGGTCATTCAATGGCCGGTCTTCGCGACCAGTGTCCGGGCGGTCGATACGCTGATCGCGCCGGATGTCATCGACGGTAAAATCGAAATGCTCCAGCGCTATCCGACGATCCGGAAAATGGCGCCGGAATTTCTCTCGACCCTCGTGTTCCGCGGTCACGCCGTGGCGGCGAATCTCTTGCGGGCGCTCTCCGTGGTCGCGGATCTCTATCGTACCGGCAAACGGACGATACCGGACAACGCTCCCATTTCCTTCGCACCGAAAGGCTGGATGCCCCTTGTTCTGCAGGATGGCAAGATCGATCGCAGGGCTTACGAACTCTGCCTGTTCAGCGAGCTGAAACGCCGGCTCGATGCCGGTGATGTCTGGGTCGAGGGAGCCAAGCGCTTCCAGTCCTTTGAAAGCTTCCTCATCCCCACGCCGACATTCGAGCTGATGCGCGAGGAAGGCCCGCTTCCGGTTGCCGTCGATACCGACGTGGAAACCTACCTCCACCAGCAACGGCAGATCCTGAACGACGGACTGAGCGACCTTTCCCGTCTGGCCACAGCCGGCGAACTTGACGATGTCGAATTGACCGGGGCGGGCTTCAGCGTCACGCCGCACAAGGCCATGTTTCCTGACATCGCGAAGTCACTGAAGCCGAAGGTGGAAAGCCGTCTGCCTGCGATCCGCATCACCGATCTGTTGCTTGAGGTGGACGCCCGCACGGGATTTTCCAACACCTTCACCCATCTGCGCAGCGGTCGGACGGTTGACAACAAGCTTGCGCTCCTCACCGCCATTCTGGCGGACGGCATCAATCTGAACCACGTCATCCTCCGATGGTCAGTATTTTCCGGCAGGAGGGCACGCCGAGGCGATCGGCGACCTCAACGCCCGCTATGGCCCCAATCCCGGAGCGAAATTCTATCGGTTCACCTCCGACCAGTATGGCGCTTTCTACATCATCGCCATGAACGCCAATGCGAGCGAGGCCATTTATGTCCTCGATGGTCTTCTCTATCATGGTAGCGATCTCGCCATCGAAACCCACTATGTCGATACCGGCGGGGTCAGCGATATGAGCTTCGCCCTCTGCCATCTCGTCGGCTTCCAGCTCGTGCCTCGGCTACGTGGTCTCAAGGATCGCAGGCTTTATCTCTTCCCAGGCGACACACCTCCCGAAAACTTGGCGTCGCTCGTCGGCGAACCCATCAATGTCGAGCGGATCAAGGCAAACTGGAATGACATCCTGCGCCTCGTCACGACGATCCGCTCCGGCCAGGTCCGGCCTTCGACCCTGCTGGCGAAGCTGTCCGCATTCCCGCGCCAGAACGGATTGGCGCTTGCGTTACGCGACATCGGGCGCATCAATCGGTCCATCTTCCTGCCCCAATGGTGGCAGAGCCCCGAAATGCGCAGGAACGCGACCGCCGGACTCAACAAGAGCGAAGCCCAGAACACCTTGGCCCGCGCGCTGTTCTTCAACCGTCTCGGAGAACTGCGGGACAGGACCTTCGAGAGCCAGTTCTATAGGGCGTCAGGACTGAACCTTCTGATCAATGCCATCGTCTACTGGAACACGCTTTATCTCGAACCGGCTTTCGCCGAGCTCAACCGGGAAGGCATCGCCACGCCGCCCGACATTATCAAACACATCACCCCGCTCGGGTGGCAGCATATCAGTCTCACCGGCGATTACATCTGGACCCCGACGGACAGCATCGATCTCAGGCCACTGCGGCGCGAAACATCCATCCTCGCAGCGTGATCACCGTATGTTCTCAAATGTCGGACAGATTCATCACTTTCGTGTCGTGATGCCTAGCAGGGCATAGAACATCTATCCACAGCCGGACGACGTTCCAATGGATGGCGATAGGCGCTGAGGAATGGATGAGCGCAGGCAAGGTCTGATGCCCTTGTGACGGCGGGTGGTAAATGTCTGTCGTCCATCGTTGAATCGGCCCGCCTGCCGGCAGTGAAGAGCAGGAAGCACATTATGTCTAATCCAGCCACAGGCTTGGATGATTACAAGCCCCGGTTCCTCCTCAGGTGGTTTTTCTCGACCAACCACAAGGATATCGGGACGCTCTACCTGCTGTTCTCGATCATGGCCGGCGTTCTCGGTACCGCGCTTTCCGTGTCGATCCGCATGGAGTTGCAGGAACCAGGTTTGCAGTTATTCGACGATCCCGGTGTCTACAATGTTGTCGTCAGTGCCCATGGGCTGGTGATGATCTTTTTCGTCCTCATGCCGGCACTGATAGGTGGCTTCGGCAATTGGATGGTGCCAATCATGATCGGCGCGCCGGATATGGCTTTTCCGCGCTTGAACAATCTCTCGTTCTGGCTGCTGGTGATATCGTTTCTGCTGTTCATCACCTCAATATTTGTTCCAGGAGCGCCCGGTACGCTCGGTCATGGCGGCGGCTGGACGCTCTATCCACCCTATTCGACAGACGGCCAGCCAGGGCCGGCGGTCGACCTCGTCATCCTGTCGATTCACATGTCGGGGGCCTCCTCGATTCTCGGCGCAATTAATTTCATCACCACGATCCTCAATATGCGTGCGCCCGGCATGACGCTGCATAAGATGCCTCTGTTCGCCTGGTCGATGCTGGTCACCGCCTTCATGCTGCTCATGTCACTGCCGGTGCTCGCCGGTGCGATCACAATGCTTTTAACAGACCGCAATTTCGGGACGGCATTCTTCGCGCCGTCCGGCGGCGGAGATCCGATCCTCTACCAGCATCTGTTCTGGTTCTTCGGCCATCCCGAAGTATACATCATGATCCTGCCTGGTTTCGGGATCATCAGCCACGTCATCTCGACCTTCGCCAAGAAACCGATCTTCGGCTATCTCGGAATGGCCTATGCAATGGTAGCGATTGGCGCGATTGGCTTTGTCGTGTGGGCGCATCATATGTATACCTCCGGCCTGTCTGCGGACACGCAGCGCTATTTCGCCTTCGCCTCGATGGTCATCGCCGTTCCAACCGGCGTTAAGGTGTTTTCATGGCTGGCGACCATGTGGGGCGGATCGATCGATTTCAAAACGCCGTTGCTCTGGGCTCTCGGCTTCGTCCTGCTCTTCACCATTGGCGGCGTCACCGGGATCGTGGTTGCCAGCCCCGGCCTCGATCGCGTGTTACACGACACTTATTTTGTAGTCGCGCACTTTCACTATGTACTGTCGCTGGGTGCCGTCTTCGCCATCTTTGCCGGTTTTTATTATTGGTTTCCGAAGATGACTGGTTATATGTACAGCGAGACGCTCGGCAAGGTGCATTTCTGGGTTACGTTGATAGGCGTCAATCTCGTCTTCTTCCCTCAACATTTCCTTGGCATGGCTGGCATGCCGCGACGCTATGCCGACTATCCCGACGCTTTCGCGGGCTGGAATTTCGTCTCCTCGATCGGGTCCTACATTTCGACGGCTGGGCTCATGGTCTTCTTTATAACGGTGGTGGAGGCTTTCAGCCGCAAACGCAAAGCCGGCGCCAATCCATGGGGCGAAGGGGCGACCACGCTCGAATGGCAATTGCCGTCGCCGCCACCCTTCCATCAATGGCAACAACTGCCGCGCATTCTCTGACGTGCGCCTCCGGTTCCACGTCAAGACCTGTGGTCGCTGCGACCTTTGGTCGGGAGAACGTGAAAGAGACTACAGATCCAGACAAACAAATCTGTTGAATTGATTATAAGGTAGAATGACTTGGTGGACGTTGCTGCATCTAACTTCGACTTGGAGAGCCCCGAAGCAACCGCTAGTTCTGAACGGTCGCAACTTGACACGTTGCTTTCGAGCATTCGTGCCTGTCGCGCATGTGCTAGGGAATTCAGCCATGAACCACGCCCAGTGATCCAAGTAACCTCTGAGACCCGCCTCTTGATCTGTGGCCAAGCCCCGGGCCGACGCGCCCATGAGAGTGGACTGCCATTCGATGATCCCTCAGGCGATCGTCTGCGTGAGTGGCTTGGGCTAGATCGCGACACGTTCTATGCAGACTCGCGAATTGGCGTGGTCCCAATGGCGTTCTGCTTTCCAGGCACCAATCCTAAAGGCGGCGACTGTCCGCCACCGCCCCGCTGCGCCGCGCTCTGGCGACGGTCTCTCCTGGCGTGCCTTCCGAGGGTGGAACTGACGCTTATGGTCGGCAGTTACGCTCAACGGTGGGCCTTGCAGCATACCTCAGAGCGGATGACCGCGACCGTCGCCGCATGGCGCGACTATGGTCCCGCGGTGATCCCGCTGCCTCATCCCTCGTGGCGCAGTACAGTCTGGCTGCGTCGCAACCCATGGTTTGAGAACGAGGTGGTGCCTCATCTGCGCACCCGGGTTGCTGCTATGCTAGGCAACGCGGCTGCACCTCTTTAACCGTCATGATAGATCTGATTGTCTCGATCAATTCGGCTAAGGTCAGGTCCGTTTGCCGTAACCGCCTGGTCAGGCGCGGAGTCCCGCCAAGTCGCGATGGACAAATGCCGCCGCGCACCAGCTTCGATTTCCGCCTCGTCCAATCCTTAGGAGCGACCCAACGTTGGGCACGCTGAAATCGTACTGCTCGGTCCGCGAAAAATGTCACGCGTTCGAGCCGCTCGCGGACGGACAAGCATGTTGCGTGCCGTGGTCTGACGCTGGCGCTCGGCGCCCCCCGCACGTGAGACCGTCGGGCCTGGGGGCGAGGTCCCCCGCAGCGAGATCCCCGGAATTCCATGTCGGTGTCCGCCGTGAACCCACGGTTCACGAAACCGGCCTGTTCGGACATGTGATCAATTCGACATGATCCGGTTCAATCGGTCATTTTCAAGCAGCGAGCGGGTTGCGCCGCCGAAGATCCACTCCCTGAACCTGCTGTGGCCGTAGGCGCCGGATATGGTCAAGTCCGCATTCATCGCTTCGGCCACATCGGCGATGCTTCGACCGTCGGATTTTTCCGAAAACACGTCCGCCTTCGCCTTTACGTCGTGAAGGGAAAGAAAGGCGACAACATCGTTCAAGCTTGTCCAGGTTTCATCCGTCGCGTCATCGTCGATCGTGATCACATGAACCTCTTGAGCCAGTTGCAGAAACGGCATGGCGTCGACAATTGCGCGCCTGGCTTCACGCGTGTCCTTCCACCCGACAAGAACCTTATTGAGTCGGGAACTCTGCTGATTGGTCGAAGCGACGAATACAGGTCGCCCTGCCTGAAGGATTAGGTTACCTAGATCAGCGGAACGATGAACGTCGCCAGAAGAGACCACCTCTGGCGGCGCCGTGACGATGAGATCGGCCATACACGCCGAGTCGATCAGCAAACTGGTCGGATTGCCTACCGCGCCGCGCCATTCCGTCTCAACCGTTGTGCCAATAAGACTTTTGAATTCCGCGCGACGGTCTTCTAGGCGTCGCTCGATGTTCTTCAACTGACGCACCGTGCTCTCACCTCCAAAGCCCACTCCTCCGTCCATCATGACGGGCGGCGGAACATCGGCAGCCGAAAAGCCGATAAGGCGCGCATCGAACCGCCGACCCAGATCGACACCGAGCTGGATGACGGGCGCGACCATACCGTCGATGTTGAGATTGAGTAAGATTGACTTGTACGTCATTTGATCTTCCTTCAGTAATGAGCCTCTAAACGAGTGCTGGACCGGGGGCTTGCCTGAGGAGCGCTTTGACAAAAGGCAGACGCCTTGGGACATTAAAAAACTCGACGGTACTCGAGCATCTCACGAAGAACTCTCAGGTTCGGCCAACCGTCGTTGTTGTCCCTGCTTGAACAGGTCCAAGCAGTTCGCCTTTTGTGGCCAATCTTTTCCGGGTATCTTGAATCCGCCAGGCCTTGGGCCCCACCGGCGCAATACGGGTGTTGCAATGTCCTACTGCGTTGTGTCTCCTCGTAGTCACCGGCATTCTGCTCAGCGATTTCTGATTGCGTTCTCCTCTGATTGCTGTGCCCGAGCGCGTTGCTAAGTCGCCATCTGTTGCTCTATTTCCGCCTCGGCCTTCAGGCTCTCAAGGTCGCGGAAGATCGAAGCGATAGCCAGCGTACGCCCCGCGCGCTTGAAGCGCAGCACGCAATCCTTAGCGATGAGATCCCCATCGACCTCGATCTCGTCCCATTGCGCGGCATGGCCGACATAGTTGATGGGAACATCGTAATGCTGGCTCCAAAAGAACGGTACAGCGATGAATTCCTCGCGATGGCCAAGCATATTGAGGGCCGCCGTCCTCCCCTGCCTCTCTGCGACCACCCAATGCTCGACCCGAATGTACTCGCCACTGTGGGGATCGGGCCACCGCGCAATATCGCCAGCCGCGAAGATCCCTCGTGCACTCGTCTCGAGAAACGCGTTCACGACGACACCATTGTCAACACGCAGGCCCRCTTTTTCGGCAAGCTCAGTCCGCGGTCGCACACCAACGCCCGCGATGACGAAATCCGCACTCAGGATATCGTCATTGCTGAGCTTCATCTTCGTGCCGTCGACGCTGCTGACGGTATTCTCGAGATGGAATACGACACCATTCTCCTCGTGGAGGGCGCGGATGAAGTCGCCCATTTGCGGGCCCAGGATCCGCTCCATGGGCCGTTTGTCGGGCGCCACGACATGAACTTCGATATTGCGCGCGCGCAGGGCCGCGGCAACCTCCAGACCGATGAAACTGGCGCCGACCACGACGGCGCGCCGTGCTGTCATGGCCCGCTCAATGATAGCGTTGCAATCTGCGAACGAGCGCAGCGTATAAACGTGTGGCTGGTCCGCACCGGGAATGGTAAGGCGGACCGGTTCAGCTCCGGTCGCAAGCAACAGCCTGTCGTACGGGATCCGGACCCCGGCCGCGAGAACAACCTCGTTAGAACCTATATCGATGCTGGCCACGTTCGCATTGAGACGGAGATCAATATCGTTCTTTGCGTAAAAGCTTTCGGCGCGGAGTAGGATCCAATCCTCCGGTGCTTTACCGGCGAGGTAGTCTTTAGAAAGATTGGGCCGATCAACGGGGGGCGTGTCGTCGTTGCTAAGCATGACGATGCTGCCTTGATAATGTTCGCGCCGCAACGTCTCGACTGCTGCGAACCCCGCCGCGCCGCCTCCCACTATGACGATCCTATCCGGATCCTCGCGGGAGCGTCCATCG
Source organism: Rhizobium sp. 10N414 (assembly GCF_056394785.1). Taxonomy (NCBI): domain Bacteria; kingdom Pseudomonadati; phylum Pseudomonadota; class Alphaproteobacteria; order Hyphomicrobiales; family Rhizobiaceae; genus Rhizobium; species Rhizobium sp. 10N414. Next base: position 28,045 of record NZ_JBFTIN010000053.1, read on the forward strand.
CGCTGCTTCGGTACCGTCCGCTTGCGCTTTTCTTTCACAAATATCCGACCATCGCGCTGCTCTACATGCCAGCAAGCGAGCGGACTAAAGGCAGGCGCATGCAGGGCCTCGCCCGTACGCAAATCGAAGCAGGCGTGATGCCATGGACACCGGATGGTATCCTCAACTACAAGTCCGTCGACGAGCGGCCCGCCATAATGCGTGCATGTCGCCCCGATCGCGAAGATCGCGTCTCCGCGGCGTACCAACAACACCTGCTCGTCGCCGCAATGACCAAGAAGCTTTCCTCCATCGGGAAGATCGGCAAGCGCGATGCCCTCGACAAGATCCGGCCCGTTTAGTTTGGTATGGACTTCAGCCATATCCTTCTCCTTGGCGATCGGGTGGCAAAATCGTCGATACAGCGAAGCGGGAACTCGGAGGTCAACTAGCCAGAATCTTCTGTCTGGTTAGCGCGCATCACGTTTCAGTCGGTCGAGCGTTTCGGTCTACACCGAAGACGGAAATTATAGTCGACGCAGTTTCCCTCCTTCTTAGGTGTCGTGCAAACGAATTTAATCGACAATTCAGTGCAATTTTTATGTAGATAAAACAGGCCATCGTCGGGGACGACATTTTCTTGTGTTCTAGTTGGGCGGCAAATCGGACAACAATATCTCTCTGAGGACGACAGCATCGTTGTGCGTCTCGTCATGGGCTGAGTAGACGAGCGTGACCGTGCCGTCCGCTATCAGGCCGCGCAATCGGTCGAGTTCATCGCGATTTTCATGGATTTCCGCCGCGTACCGCTTGCGGAATTCGTCCCAGCGGGCTGGATCATGTCCAAACCATTTCCGAAGCTCGGTGCTTGGCGCGAGTTCCTTCATCCAATGATCGATCGCTGCTTCTGTTTTCTTGACTCCGCGCGGCCAAAGCCGGTCAACCAAAACGCGGATGCCGTCGTCGGTCACGGGGGTTTCATATGCCCGTTTCAATTTCACTCGCTCGGAGATTTTTTTACTCATCGACCTCGATCCTTACTGTCCACTGCCTGGCTCAGGGCACCGACTTTTCGCCCTGAGTATTGAACTGTTTCAGATAGGCAATTACGTCGGCGATCTCTTGGTCCTTATTAAGACCGGCAAATGTCATCTTGTCCCGGGGACCAGTTTGCGCGGTGCGCGCAGATACGCCGTCAGCGTCACTTCATCCCAGGTAAGACCAGAATTCTTGTTGGCAGGGGAATAACTGTAATCCGGAAATGCACCAGCCAATCGGCCGACGACACCATTCAAGGCTGGACCTACTCCGTTCTTGGCGTCGGAGCCGACCTTATGGCAGGCCATGCACTTCCTGAAGACGAGGGCGCCGGCTTCGGCATTGCCGGAAGACGTTTCTTGTGCATGGGCGGAGCCGATTGCGGTCAGAATTGCAGTCGTCAATCCAAGCATGGTCGATTTCATGTTTTGCCTCTTTCAATGGGCATCAGCGGCCTGAAGGACGGAACTGCACCCGGAATGTCGGAGAGACAATCGCAGCTCACTGGAACAGCATCCGCTGTCCAGCTTGGGCAGTCGTGTCTCAGGCGTGAACTAGAGCGCCCGGGTTCTTGAGATACTGATTCTTGATCGCGTCCACTGCCCAATAGGCAAGAGCGCCTACCGGGCCAGTCGGGTTCTTCCCGGCGTTCTGCGGAAACACGCACGCGCCAGTGACGAATACGTTTGGAACATCCCACACCTGAAGATACTTGTTCAGTACGCTCGTGCTTGGGTCAGCCCCGAAGACTGCCCCGCCTGTATTGTGCGTGCTTTGATAGGGCACAATCGAATAGGGAATGGGAGGGACGTTTCGATCGATCTTGGTCGCACCCATCTCCTTGGCGATTGTTACGCAGATGTCGGCCTGAGCGTTCATCTGCCTTATTTCGTTGTCTTGGAAATTGAATGTCATCCTCATCAGCGGACGCCCAAAAACGTCGGTGTAGGTCGGATCAAGGCTCAGGTAGTTCTGCCGGTAGGCCATCACCGCGCCTTGATTGCCGATGCTGGCCGCGTGGTCATAATTGTCGACCATTGCCCTTTTCCAGTCGGAGCCCCAACGCGGCGTGCCGCGTGGTGTTGGATGCGACTGGATAGGCCGAGCGCCCGAGTTGCTGCAGCTGATACCGCCGCCGCCGATATAGCCGGCCTTCACGAAATCGTAGTTATCGCCGTTGAAATCATCCATGCAGGTGCCGAGCGCACCTGCGCCCATGAAACGATTCATGATAGTCTTCTTGTCGAAGAAGGCAGTAGCCTGGCCACCGCATTGATAAGCATAGTTGCGCCCGACTACGCCCTTTCCCGTTTTAGGGTCATAGGGCACGCCAATCCCCGAATGCAGCAGCAGGTTGACGTTGCCGAGCGCGTAAGCCGAGAGGATAATGAGATCGGCAGGCTGTTCGAATTCGCGCCCGCGTGCATCGAGATATGTGACGCCGACCGCCTTCTTGCGGGTCGAATCGAGATTGACCTTCAGCACGATCGAGTTGGTGCGCAGCTCGAAATTCGGGTTCTTCAACGCCAGTGGAATGACCGTGAAATGCGGGCTCGCCTTGGCATTCGCCTCGCAGCCGAAGCGTTCGCAGAATCCGCAGTAGTGACACTGGCCGAAGGCCACCCCATCGGGGTTCACATAATCCCGCGAGGCGTTTGACGCCGGGTTGGGGAAAGGGTGGTAGCCCAGATTGCGGGCCGCCTTTTCGAACATCACCATGCTTTGCGCAGCAATCATCGGCGGGTTCGGGTACTCGTCCTTTCGCGATCCCTCGAAGATATTGCCACCATCAATCTTCCGGCCGTTAAGATTACCTGCCTTGCCGGAGGTGCCGCATGTTTTTTCGAACTTGTCGTAATAGGGCTCCAGATCGTCATAGGTGATCGGCCAGTCCTGCAGGTGCATATCAGAAGGGATGATCTTTTCGCCGTACTTGTCGATTGTCTGGGTGCGCGCCTGATGATCCCACTCGAGCCAGCGCCAGGTCACACCGTTCCAGTGTACGCCGGCGCCGCCGACGCCTTGGCCGGGCAGGAACGAGCCGAGTTGACGCATCGGCAGCGCCGTTTGCGATTCATCGTTGCGGAATGTGATAGTTTCCCGGCGCACATTCTGCATGAGGTCGTGGCGGGCGGCGTAGCGCAATTCGTCATGGATCTGTGGGTCGATAAAGTCTGGATTGGTGTCACGCGGGCCTCCCCGCTCAAGAGCGACGATTTTCAGCTTGGTCGATGCAAGCTCCTTGGCAATGATGCCGCCTGTCCACCCAAGACCGACAATGAGGACATCAACCGCGTTGAGTTTGGTGGCCATTTTGCACTGTCCTTCTTTTTCCGCCGATTAAATGAGATCCTGGATGCCTTTCGGTTCAGCCCTATAGGGCTTGTTCCGAAACGGCTCGATCTTGTCCATGTACATGCCATCGACGCCAGGGAAGCCGATCATCTTCCAAGCCGCCCTGTCCTTGTTTCCGCCGTACATCGGGTCAGCGAAATAACCCTCGATCGTCAGCTGCAGCAGAAGCCCGAAAAAGGTCGCCGTTGGCACCGTTGGAAGCTCGACTTTCTTGCTGTCGAGACCGGCCATCACCGATGCACGATCTTCTGGCGAAAGGCCGTCGAAGGTGCTCTTGTGGGTTTTCTGCACATAGGCGCTGACGTCGGCGATACCGACCCGGATCAATTCGGACGGCGTCATGGGCAGTTGATAGCCTTGCTCTGGCGTACCCTCGCCAAACGGCCCTTCCAGATAGAGCCGATCGCCCTTACCGTATCCGCCAGCCATTTGCCGATCGATGTAGTGGGCAACGCCTAGTTCCCTCGCGCCGGGGCCGGTTGAATCGCTGGGAATTAGCGTATCGACTGCGGCCTCGATGAACGCTGCTTCATCGACATTGAAGAATTCATAGCCCGAGCCTCCGGCATGGGACTTCGAAGCGTCGGTTACGTGATGATGCTGTTTGTCGGTCGCTGCAACCACCGTTTCGTCCGCCAATGCGGATCCCACCAGCGGCAGTGGGCTCGCGGCCGCTCCGGCCGCGCCGAGTAGCTTGAGAACGTCGCGACGCCCCACGTCGCCTTGGCTCGTTCCTCTCGTCGACATGATCGCTCCTGTGACGCTGCAGGCGCTACTGGGAAGGATGGAGAGAGCTTGCACGCGCTCCAACTGGCGTTGCGCAGCATCCAACGCTAAGCTTGGCGGCTTTCTCTGAAGCTTATTGCCACTGCTTGTCGACAAGCAAACGAATTTAATCGTCAAATGAATACAGTTTTTATGATAGATGTGGCTTACGTTCGAGCATCGCGTCCACCTCGAAAAACTGGCGCGCCGCGCTCACCGACTATCGCTGTATCGAACTCATCGGCGCGACATCCTAGACAACCGCGGACAGCCCGCTGCAAAAACCTTTACCCAGCCAGCATCAAAGCCGCGACCAGCAAGTGGCCGCATTTAACACCAGCGCCACGACTTCGAATGGAACTCATCAGCCTCCGAACCACACGGAAGCGGAATATTTTCAACGCTGCCGAGGCAACGCTGCACGAATAGACCCCGGCGTCGACAAAGCGCCGCTCAGTCGAAACCCCGTATGTCACGCAAACATACATTGACAATATATGTTTTATTTGAAAGTTTGGCTCGCAGGCCGCCGCTACCGTCGTCGTATTCTCGGTGTCGTGCAAGGGAGCCTTTGGTGTTGTCAATCGGCCAGTATTCTCCAGCCCGTACAAGGAAACCTGGATGCGATTTGGTGGCGATGCCAGAGCCCCAGTGGCCTTGCAAAAATCGGAGCACACACATGAGCGGGAATAGCCGGAGCAACAGAACCATTACTATCGACTGCGTCGCGTTGCCGGATGTGCTTGACGAGACCATGATCCATAATGTGGTTCACAGCTTCTATGACGAAATTCACCGCGACGACCTCCTCGGCCCGATCTTCCGTCGCGCCATCCAGCCAGACGTGTGGCCACGCCATTTGGCCAAGATGTGCGATTTCTGGTCCGCTACGCTGCTCCGAACGTCCCGATATGAAGGCCGGCCATTGCCGCCACACCTGGAAATTTCCGGTCTCGGCGAGGAGCATTTTCGGCGTTGGTTAAAACTGTTTCGCGCCACCTTGCGCCGCATCTGCCCGCCCGAGGTGACAGCACTTTTCATGGACCGCGCGCTACGCATCGCCCACAGTTTCCGCCTGGCGGTCGCTTTCAGCCGTGGCGAGACCACGATTGGCATCGACCCCATTGTCGAGAAAGACCTGTGATGCTGGAGTGGTGGCCCCTACAAAGGTACCGCTCATGAAAGGAGCAACCCGTGCGGCTGACCAATTTTTCGGACTATGCCTTAAGGATGCTGATGTACGCCGCCTCCGCCGGTGATCGCCTAATCACGATCGAGGAGGTCGCACGCACCTTCAACGTGTCCAAGACCCACCTTAACAAGGTCGCCAATACCCTGACGCGCAGTGGCTATCTGAAGGCGGTCCGCGGCCGTTCCGGCGGCCTTGTTCTGGGGCTCCGGCCCGAGATGATCCGGATCGGCGATGTCATACGACTGACCGAGCCGGATTTCGGGATTGTGGAGTGCTTTGCCAGCGGAAACCAATGTGTCCTCACTGGCTCCTGCAAGCTTTCAAGCGTGTTTGGCGAAGCGATTGCCTCCTTCCAGACCATCCTTGACCGCTACACACTTGCTGACGTGGCGTTGACGCCCCAGGACTTCCCCGTGCACCGCTACCATCCTCCCGTTCCGGCGTAGCGCGGGACGGCGGGAAAAATTGGTGCTTTTTTATAATCGGAGACAAGATGATTGCGGAACGAAGAGGCATCCTACGCCGACGCAGCACCCTTGTGGAGATGAGCCATGATTAAAGCAAAGAAGAACGATAAGCAGGTAACAACGCAAATCGAATCTGGGATCGACCCGGACAATAGTCTGTTGCCGATGTTGATAGGCGGGCTTGTCCTGATCGTCATCGGCGCGATCGTCGTTATGATATTTGTTTAACCTAAGCCCCAACCGATCAAGGTCGATCGGGATGACAGCCGCAAGCAGTGAACTGCAGATCGTCGCTGACACGCCGCAATCGAAGCTCGCGTGGAGATGCAGACAGCCGTGAAGGCCATCACCAAACGCCACGGGCTTGGCCCTCTGAAACCGGACTTATTTTGATGTGACGGCCTGGCATTGAGAGGGCCTCATGCTCATGCAGGACTTTTTTAATGCAATATTTTTGTCTTTAAACGGCAATTAGTTCCGTTTGTGTATCTTTAAGAAATGATACAAACTGATGCTATCGAAGTATCACCATCTGGGTTTCGGCCCGACTGGCCTTGTAGGCCAGCCCCGCTTAGGCCGCAGAGCGCGCCGGTTGGTGCGAATTTGGGCACGGCGACGCTGTCGCGTATCCGATATCCCTTCGGCAGAAAGACAGGCGGATGATCATGATGCAATTCGCTGCACTACGGTCGCTGGGATGACGTCCGACCGTGCAGGTAAAAAACGTCATAGCCAAGGGGGCCATTAGCACGCATCGCAGCAGGCAAGGGGTATACCAATGACCGTTGGTCTAGATAGCTCACGGATCCGCGAAGCATCGCTTGGAGCTGTGCCGCATCAGCGCGACTGCGATTTCACGCTTGTTAGACAGCTGATCAGTGGGAAATTCCGATCCGCACGCCGCGGGCCGATGGGCTAGTGAGGAACTATGTCAGCCGTTCGGTAACTGTCTGGGCGGAAGCATCATCGTCGACGTTTTGAACGCTGACTGATTTATGAAAACTGCACATGCTCAGGGTTTTCGTACTCAAATCGTGAGATCCGGCGGCACAGGCGTCCTTTAGCAATTCAGTAATCGTCTCCGCTGATTCGACGATACTGGAAAGGTGCCCGTCCTCTCCACCACCCATGTCACCAGTTTTCTTCACCGCCGCTCATCACGTGAGAGGATGCATCCGGAAAGAGCCATTGGAGGCCATCCCCATGACCGAAACCGTCGACCTCAATAATAACGCGATCTACTTCGTTTCTTTGGTCCTGTTCTACTGGATGCTGACAAACTTGGTTTCGCATAACAACGCAGCAAGTGATGTGAGCGAAACCACAAAGCAACGGGTTGCACCGCGGGATGTAGAGGGCACGGCCCTGCTGCAGGGTTCAGCACTACGAGCACTGCGCGATATCGATCCAGACTTCATCGCTGAAGACTTTCTAAGCGATGCAGCCAACACCTATGAAACGGTGATTGCCGCCTTCATTAAGGGTGATCTTAATACATTGCGTCCGCTGCTGGGCGCCACCGTCCTCGCAACCTTTGAGCTTGAGATTGAATCGCGCCAATCGAGATACGAAACATTAGAATTTACCCTGATCAACGAGCCCTCACTGACAGTTTTGGGCGTAACCGTCGAACGCGAGAGCGTCGAAGTGACAATTCTATTCTCCTCGGAAGCGGTCCAATGTAGCCTATCGGCCGATGGTACGATCGTGGACGGTGACCCGAAGAGGATCGTTCAGGTTCGTCACACTTGGACCTTCTCCCGGCAATTTTCCAATCGCAACCAACCATGGCAGGTAGTGTCGACCGCCTAAGAAGGCGCATGGCCTTATCTGAGATAACCATCAGGGACCGCTGCCGCGTCATGACAATGAGTCCCCCCAAATGATGAGACGTCTCCGCCAGTCCGCGCTGCACAGTGCCCTCACCACCGCTCGCACAGGGGAGGAGGTTGCCTTCGTCTTGTCGGCCGTTGCGGATGGCCAACCGAACTGCACCGCCCCTTGTATATCTCTAAGGCGCAATTTACCCGTATTTCGATGAGCACCAGCCGCGGTAAGGGTTGGCAAGCCAATCAGCTCGCCCCTTATATCTGTGAAGGCGGCAAGGGCATGCTCCATCGCATTCACCGCCGACGTGGCTGACCTTTACCACTTTCCAAACGGATACCAGCGAAAAACCCCGCTTGTAGTTTTTTTCAGCATGGAAACATCTTCCAGAACACGACCCAATAACGCGCTTAAAGGCGCGACGCCGCACTCCCGGTCAGTCACGGTGCTTGTAGCTTGCCGCACAGACTCCCATGCCGTGACCTGCTATGTCGGCGAAAACAACGCCTCCATCCTGGAGAGCACGGAGTAACAGCACTGCGGTCGAACGATGCAAGCCATGACGATCCCCCTCATAGTCACGGATCGTACTGCGGGACACCGTCGAGCGGGCAGCAAGTTCTTCCTGGGTCCAATTCAGGAGCCCGCGCGCGGCCCGACATAATGCGGGCGTAAGGGTGAATTCTTTGCTGGCACGACCCATGCGATTGATATAGTCCATAAAGGGCGAAATGCAATCAGAGCCTCAGGCCACTGCGGTGATTGCGGTGGCATTTTAGCGCCTCGCCGACCCCTCAACGAGAGCTAAGGAGATGAGGATTGGGATAGATTGGGCTTCAAGCTTTCTCCTGGTGATCATAGCGCTCCCCTTCGTCGGAAGCCTTCTCACGGCGTTCCTGCTCCGGACGGCGTCGAGGCTTTTGCCTGCATCTATTGCAGGTCTTGTGGCTGCAACCTTGACCTTGGGCACCGCTTCTCTCTATCCGTTCGTTGTCAACGGAGGTGTCGTTCGCTTCGAGATTGATTGGCTGCCTCAGATAGGCGTCAACCTTACTCTGCGCATGGACGGGTTTGCGTGGATGTTCGCGATGCTGGTGAGCCTAGTAGGCGTTCTAATCGTCCTATATGCCCGATATTATATGTCCGAGGACGATCCAGTGCCTCGATTCTTTTCCTTCCTACTGGCTTTCATGGGCTCGATGTTGGGGATCATTATCTCCGGCAATGTCATTCTGCTCTCTGTCTTCTGGGAGCTCACGAGCCTTTCATCGTTCCTGTTGATCAGCTACTGGCATCAGAACCCTGCGGCGCGCGATGGTGCTCGCATGGCCCTGATCGTAACTGCGACTGGCGGCTTTTGCCTGCTGTTGGGATTGTTGATCCTCGGCTCTATTGTTGGAAGCTATGATCTCGACGTCATCCTCGCTTCCTCCGACACGATCACGGCCGATCCGCTTTACCTGACCAGTCTGGTACTGATCCTCCTCGGTGCATTCACAAAGAGCGCGCAATTCCCATTTCACTTCTGGTTGCCGAACGCGATGGCCGCGCCTACACCGGCGTCCGCCTACCTGCACTCCGCGACAATGGTGAAGGCTGGTGTGTTCCTACTGGTTCGTATTTCGCCCGCCCTTTCTGGAACTTACGAGTGGTTCATGCTCGTCGGGCTTGTAGGCATCTCCACGCTCCTTCTCGGTGCCTATTTTGCGATGTTCCAACAGGATTTGAAGGGGCTGCTGGCGTATTCCACGATCAGCCACCTTGGATTGATTACGACCTTACTAAGCCTTGGAAGTCCAATTGCCACGGTTGCCGCCATATTCCATATGGTTAACCACGCCATCTTTAAGTCATCTCTGTTTATGGCCGCCGGGATTATTGACCATGAGACTGACACCCGCGACATGCGGCGCCTCAGCGGCCTGTTGCGCTACCTGCCCATCACGGGAAGGCTGGCAATGGTCGCAAGCGCCGCGATGGCGGGCGTACCGCTTTTGAACGGCTTCATTTCCAAGGAGATGTTCTTCGCTGAGGCGGTTGAGACACACGCCGAGTCGTGGCTTGACACCGCCCTGCCCTACCTTGCTGTCATAGCGAGCGCCTTTAGCGTCGCATATTCACTTCGGTTCATCCATTCAGTGTTCTTCGGAGCGCGCCCCTCTGATTTGCCAAACAACAATCCGCACGAGCCGCCGCATTGGATGCGTTTCCCAATCGACTTCCTGGTGATCGCCTGTCTTGTCATCGGTATCGTACCCAACCTGACAATCGGGCCGTTCTTGCAAGTCGCTGCCTTCAGCGTTCTTCGCCAGTCGATGCCGCAATACAGCCTTTCAATGTGGCACGGTTTCAACATACCACTGCTGATGAGTGTGATTGCAATAACAGCTGGGTGCGCAATCTATATCACTTTTCGAGACTACTTCTCGAAATGCGATGACGGACCTCCGTGGTTCCGCCTCATGCGAGGGCAACGTATCTTCGAGAGGGGTCTCGTGACGATATCGTGGCGCTGGGCGAGAAATCTTGAGAACTTTCTCGGAACGAGAAACCTCCAGCCACAACTGAGGTGGGTTACCATCACAGGCTTCTTTTCTGCCCTTCTTCCCCTTTATCTCGCGGGCTTCCAGCCACGGATGATTGCTCCCTCCGATGTCGACATTCCGTTTATGGGCATCTGGACGATTGGATGCTGTTTGGCGATTGGAACCGCGTATATTGCTAAATATCACCGGCTGGCAGCTCTGGTCATGCTGGGTGGAGTCGGACTTATCGTATGCGTGACCTTCATCTGGCTCTCGGCACCAGATCTTGCCGTTACTCAATTGCTGGTCGAGATCGTAACCACTGTTCTAATTCTTCTGGGTCTGCGATGGCTGCCGAAACGTGCGAAGGCGCTGAAGGATGAAATGGCATTCCGTGCACGCTTCCGTCGTTTCCGGGATTTTATCCTTGCTGCGGTTTGCGGAGTAGGCATGACGTTTATTGCGTACGCGGTGATGACGATGACGGTGCCAGACGCAATCGCGCACTTCTTCCTCCAAAACGCCTATACCCAAGGCGGCGGACGCAACGTGGTCAATGTCATCCTCGTAGATTTCCGTGGCTTCGACACACTCGGGGAAATCACTGTGCTCGGTATCGTAGCTCTGACCGTCTACGCGCTGTTGCGCCGCTTCCGGCCAGCGGCCGACAGTATGGCGCCCCCCGAACAGCAGCAGGTGCAGTCCTTGTTCGACGACCAACAACCAGACCGAGACGTAGGCGACACGGCCCGAGACTACCTGCTCGTGCCTTCGGTGATCATGCAATGGCTGTTTCCGGTTATCATCACTTTGGCGATCTACATTTTCATCCGTGGCCATGACCTGCCGGGGGGCGGATTTTCGGCCGGGCTGACGATGTCGATCGCGTTCCTGCTACAATACCTGGCAGGAGGAACGCGCTGGGCCGAGGAGCGCATTCGCATCCTGCCGCTGCGCTGGATGGGGTCCGGGCTCTTGTTGGCGGCTACAACAGGCATCGGCGCATGGTTGTTCGGGTACCCCTTCTTGACTTCTCACTCGCGATACCTGGAGCTGCCACTGATCGGGAAGGTGCCAGCAGCTTCCGCAATGATTTTCGACCTCGGCGTGTTTCTCCTGGTCGTCGGTTCGACTGTACTCATTCTCGTTGCGCTTGCTCACCAGTCCATCCGCATCAATCGGATCCGAGCACTTGAGGAAGCAAAGGAAGAAGTTGCCTGATGGAACTTGTTCTCTCCATCGCTATCGGTGTGATGACTGCTTGCGGAGTCTGGCTGATACTTCGTCCTCGGACCTATCAGGTGATCATCGGGCTCTCGCTCCTCTCCTACGCAGTAAACCTTTTCATATTCGGAGTGGGGGGTGTGAGATTTGACGAGCCGCCGCTGCTCGGCGAGGGGGTGTTGGTTTCACGACTGGCGGATCCCGTCCCGCAGGCCCTTGTTTTGACAGCAATCGTAATCGGGTTCGCCACCACCGCGCTGTTCCTGGTTGTTCTTCTTGCCTCGCGTGGACTCACTGGAAGTGATCACGTTGATGGCAGGAGCGATCACAGATGATCGCGTGGTCACAGCATCTCATTACCCTGCCGATCCTGATCCCACTCGTCACTGGAGCTGGCTTGCTCTTCATCCCTGATCGCCAGCGCCTAGCAAAGGCGATGGTAAGCTTGGCAGCCACAATAGCCCTTGCACTCGTCTCAGTGCTGCTGATCGAGTTATCCAGGGGAAGCAATTTCGACGGGGTCTACCTACTGGGCAACTGGGGTGCGCCTTTTGGCATTGTCCTTGTACTCGATCGCCTCTCCGCACTAATGGTGGCGCTGACCGCGATTCTGGCTGTACCGGTTCTCACCTTTTCGCTGGCGCGGTGGCATTCTGCTGGCGCACACTTCCACAGTCTTTACCAGTTTCTTTTGATGGGGCTCAGCGGCGCCTTTCTGACGGGCGACCTGTTTAACCTGTTCGTTTTCTTTGAAGTGATGTTGGCGGCCTCGTACGGGCTTCTCCTTCACGGCTCCGGCTCGCTCCGCGTCAAGGCAGGTATGCATTACATCGCGGTCAACCTAGCGGCGGCATTACTCTTCCTCGTGGGCGTCAGCCTCGTGTATGGTACAACGGGGACGCTGAACATGGCCGACCTTGCAGAAAGAATTCCGGCTCTTGAACCGGACCGCCGAATGCTGATGGAAGCCGGCGCCGCGGTTCTGGGAGTGGCGTTCCTCATCAAGGCGGGAATGTGGCCACTCTGCTTCTGGCTCCCAAGCGCATACAGTGTCGCGGCGCCGCCGGTCGCGGCAATTTTCACATTGATGAGCAAAGTCGGCGTCTACATCATCCTGCGCCTTACCATGCTGTTGTTTTCCGAAGGGCCGTCTGCTGGCTTCGGCTGCGAGGTGCTGCTTTATGGCGGCTTGGCCACCTTGGCCTTCGGCACGATTGGCGTGCTGGCGTCGCAGGCTTTGGGCCGGATTGGCGCCTATTCTGTTCTCGTCTCATCCGGCACGCTTCTCGCGGTCATCGGACTGAATGACGCGACCGCGACGTCAGGGGCGCTTCTCTACCTGCTCAGCTCGACCTTGACCCTCGGCGCTTTCTTCATGCTGGTAGAGCTGGTCGAAAGAGGCCAGGATGCCGGTGCGTCGATTTTGGCAGTAACCATGGAGTTTTACGGGGAGACGGACGACGACGTCCTCGATGAATTCCAAGGCGCCACCATGCCCGCCACGCTAGCAATGCTCGGAATCTGCTTCGCTGCCTGTGCTGTTCTCTTGTCTGGACTTCCGCCGCTGTCCGGCTTCGTCGCGAAGTTCGTGATGTTATCGGCCTTGATCGGTACCGGTTCGATTGGCGTGCATCCAAGCGGGCCTGCTTTGTTGCTGGTCGCACTTGTCATCCTCGGCGGCTTGGCAACGCTGATTGCGCTTTCTCGTGCTGGAATTCGCACTTTCTGGAGCTCCATTGAGGGAACGGTGCCTCGTGTCCTAGTCATGGAGATCGTCCCAATCATGCTGATTTTGGCGCTGACGGCTGCGCTAACCATCAGAGCGGGGCCAGCCCTCGACTTCACGGATGCGGCCGTGCATGCGATCGCCAATCCGAGCATTTATAGCGAGGCTGTCAAACGGGCAACTCCTCAACGCTCGTGGCAAGACAAGACTATGCAAGGTTCGGGAGAGTAACGATGTTCCCCTACCCGCTCCTCGCGTTTGCCTTGCTGTCGATGTGGCTGCTGCTCAACAATCTGACGATCGGACACCTACTACTCGGCGGCGTGATCGCGGTTTGCTCAACATGGGCGATGGGGGCGTTGCGGCCGGAAGAACCGAGGATGCGCAAATGGTATCTGCTTCCAAAGCTCGTTGGAATCGTGATGCTGGACATTATACGCTCTAACTTTGCGGTGAGCGTTGTCATTCTTCGCGGACGAGCTAAGGGACGTCGCTCTTCGTTCATCGACCTGCAACTCGAACTTAGCGATCCCACTGCCCTCGCGATCCTTGCAGTGATCGTGACAAGCACTCCGGGGTCCGCGTGGTTGGAGTATGACTCGCGCCGCAGCTCCGTGCTGATCCATGTGCTCGACCTTGTCGATGAAGACGATTGGCGTGATCTGATTAAGAACCGCTACGAAAAACTGCTGCTGGAGATTTTCTCATGAGCGCCATTATCATATTCACTGCCATCGGCCTTGCCCAGTTGATGCTGACGATAGCGATGGGCATCACTTGCGTGCGAATGCTTTACGGACCACGGGCGCAGGATCGGATCCTCGGGCTCGACACGCTGTACGTCAACGCCATGCTACTGCTTATGACATTCGGCATCGGAATGGGTAAGACCGTCTATTTCGAGGCCTCGTTGGTGATCGGATTGCTCAGCTTTGTTGCAAGCACCTCGCTGGCAAAGTTTCTGATGCGTGGGGAGGTGATCGAATGATATACTTAGCGGCCGACATTCCGATTTGGGCTGCAATCCTAATCGCGTGCTTCGTACTGGTCGGGGCCGGTCTGGCGCTCATTGGCGCGATAGGATTTCTGCGGCTTCCGACCTTTTACGAACGCATACACGCCCCCACGCTTTCCACCAGCTTGGGAACCGGTGGCATCGTGGTCGCTTCGATCCTGTTCTTTAGCATGGCCGGGGACCGATTAATCGCGCACCAGGTTCTCATCGGGGTGTTCATCACCGTGACGACACCGGTCACGTTCATGCTTCTGGCCCGGGCGGCGTTACACCGCGACCGATTTGAGAACAGTCCCCATGTGCCCCCTCGGGAAAGTCATATCGAGCCGTGAAAGACCGGACACCGAGCCGCCTACTCAACGAGACCAACAAATCGTGGCGATCAACTGGGACGGACGAATGAAGTGGCAGGCTGCGACTGGCTACGGCACGCGTGCGCTGGTCGAAGCCGCGATCGTCGCTACAAGTCGTTCATCGGTGGTCCATTGGGCGCACGAACCTTCGAGCGCAACAGGCCGAGGCTGCCATCGGCTGCGCCGTTCTCAAATCGTATGCTTGCGTGCGCACACCCGAAATCCATCCGTCGCATTGGAACCAGCTCGAAAATGACGGCATCAAAGATCCGAGTCCGAAAACTCTACGATCCCCGCACCAACGCTACCTGAAAGCAGAAGGAATCCTTCCTCGGCTTTCTGGAAAGGTTGCTGTCCAGTGGCCTGGCTTGACTATCCGGCTTGCTAAGACCATCTTAGGATCATGTTGATCTCGCGTCTCAATGTCGTTCTCAAGCGGGTGTTCCTCATCGCGGGAATCTGACCCCCGGCCCGGTCGTGTCGCGCCCGGCCGAGGGGCGTAAGCATCGGTCAATGACCAAGGCGCAGCCTAGAGCGACATCCACCTCACGAATTTGAAGTGCTGGCGGGCCCCGAAGGCGACCGCTGAGACCTGCAGGAGAACTCTATGGTTTTCAAGACCCGGAAATCGCTCAAACCCGCGATTACGATTGCCGTCTCCGATCACGAGCGGCTGGCGAGACTCGCGGAGAGCCACGCTTCGCGTCTCCCCGAAGTGGCCGACGAACTGATGGCCGAGCTTGAGCGGGCGCGCGTCGTTCCCGACGAACGACTGTCCGCGAACGTCGTCCGGATGGGCTCCAAAATACGCTTCACCAGCGACCTCGGCGAAAACCGGCAGGTGACGCTCGTCTTCCCAGGCGACGCCGACATCGCCCAGGGCAAGGTATCGATCCTGACGCCTATCGGGGCGGCCCTCATCGGACTGTCGAAGGGACAGTCGATCGACTGGACGGCCCGCGACGGTCGCGTCCACAGGCTGACGGTCGCTGCGGTAGAGGCGCCGGATCGCGCGGCTTGCCCAGCCTCCTCTCAGCTTCGGCCCGCATCATGACGGGCGGCGCGCTCTCTTGTTCCTTCCCCGGAAGGCGCCTCATCGCACGCTCATAGCCCCTGTGCCGCCTTCCGCGGCCAGGGGACTCTGATCCATGCCCAACGTGAACGCTCCCGTGAGGGGGCGGTGGAGAACTACGATGAGAGAACACTGCATCCTCACCACCCGAGACTTCACCTTGTTAGAAGCCATGCTCGATGATCCGTTCGTCCGCGACTCCCGGCTGGTGCCTCTCCTGAGGCGCAAGATCACAACAGCGATCGTCATGTTCCGCGAGAACCTTCCTGAGAACGTCGCCAGCCTGAACAGCCGCGTGACCTACAGGATCGATGGCGCCAGTCGGGACACGCGCGTCCTATCCGACGACCGTATGACGACAGCGATTGGCATGTTACTGCCGGTCACGACGCTGCGCGGGATGGCGCTTCTTGGTCTTGCCGAAGGCCAGGAGTTCGTGTTGACGAACGTCGACGGCGTTGAAGAACGTATCCTGCTTGAGACGGTCCACTACCAGCCGGAAAAGGCAATGCGCAGGAGGGCTGCCGCCTCGAACCCAGCTACCCACTCCGAGCGGAAGCCCCTGCTCAGGGTCGGACCCCTCCCGGTTCGAAATGGCCGCGATGGACGGCGCTGACGACCGGCGGCATAGCCGCCTACTGGGTCGCCCTGCCGGTCCGCGCTCCTAGTTAATGCAGTGCAAGGCGATCGTTCGCGATGTCCTGCATCATGTAGTGAAGCGTTGACAATCCACTCGAGAAAGCCCGGCCGCCGAAACATCGGGAGCCGGACAAGTGACGACGGAGTTGCGTTGCGTAAGCCGGCCGGAGTTCCGTCCCCATCGCCGGATCGTTTCCTACCAGACGATGATCCAGCGCTCAAGCAGTAGCTCCTCAAGCACCCGCATGCGTAAGGAGAATACAAGCTCTTGATGGGATTCAAACGAAGTCCCGGAAAATAAAAAACGCAAGCGTCTGAAATTTCGAACTTTGTGGCGTGAGTTCTATTGTGGACCTCCCAAACATCCTCTCGGTATTATAATACCACACTTGCGGGAGGACAAGCCTGCCGGAGAGGTGGTGGCCGAGAAGCCTGCGTCTCCGGTGGAGGCCGATGTGCCGGATCCTGAGGTCGAGGCCGAACGCCACTGCCGACCAAGTCTTTCCGGAAGGGCGGAAAGGCAAATGTTATGGGCGTGCTGATCTCCAATCCGGAGAAGCCGCTTTGGCCGGATGCCGGCGACGGGAAAGCCGTCACCAAGCTCGACCTTGCGCATTATCACGAGGCGGTCGGATCATGGTTGATCGAGCATATCAAAGGGCGCCCATGCTCGATCATTCGCACGCCCGACGGGATTGGCGGCGAGCAGTTCTTCCAACGTCACGCGATGCCGGGCACGTCGAACCTGCTGGAACTCGTCACTGTGTTCGGCGACAAAGAGCCTTACCTCCAGGTGGACCGGATCGAGGGCCTGGTCGCCATTGCGCAGATTGGCGGTGTCGAACTTCATCCGTGGAACTGCCCGGGCAGCCGGAGGTTCCAGGCTGGCTGGTGTTCGATCTCGATCCTGGCCCGGATGTCCCCTTCTCCACCGTTATCGAAGCCGCGCGTGAAATCCGCGACCGTCTCGACGAACTCGGTCTCGTCAGCTTCTGCAAGACCACCGGCGGCAAAGGGCTGCATGTGGTGACGCCTTTGGCCGTCGCGAAAGGAAAGAAAATCGGTTGGGATGCAGCCAAGGGATTCGCGCATGATGTATGCCTGCAGATGGCCCGCGACAATCCCGAGCTTTATCTCATCAAGATGGCCAAGAACCAGCGCGAGGGTCGCATCTTCCTCGATTACCTTCGCAACGACCGCATGGCGACAGCGGTGGCACCCCTCTCGCCGCGGGGGCCGGGGGCGACGATTTCGATGCCGCTCACATGGACCCAGGTTAAGACCGGGCTCGATCCAATGCGTTTTACGGTTCGAACCGTTCCTGGGCTTCTCKCCAAGACCACCGCCTGGCAGGACTATTGCGACGGCCAGCGCTCACTGGAGCAGGCGATCAGGAGTCTGGTCAAGTCCATGAAGGCGGCGGCCTGAACGCGCCGGCGATCAAATACCGTAGCGCCGATCGAGTTCGTCGAGAGCAGCCTGCACCTCATCGATTGAAACCGGCTCGGACATTCCGGGCAGTTGACGGAGGGCGGGCTTCGATTCCACAGCGTAAAAGTCCGACGCCCAGGCCGCCAGGATCGCCCGCTTGTCGTCAACTGAAAGCGAAGGTGCTCTCACTAACTCGATCGGCCGCCGGAGCCGCATACCCCCAAGCAGGACCGTTGGTCCCATCACCATCGCGGTGCTGATCGCCTGCTGCAACATATCGTCCATCATCGATCCTCATCTCACGTGCGGATCCCGGTCGCGCCGCAGGCGTGACGCAGCGACTACGTTGGTTTCCGGCACCAGCAGGTCGTGTTTTTCGGCAAAGGCGGCAAACAGGCCGCGAGCTGTCTCCGCTTCGATCTCACCGCGCAGCGCGGCACTGCAAGCCTTGAGCGCGACCGAGTGCGAGGTGTCTCGAAGGGATTGCGGCCATTCGACGAGATGTCGGTACGCGTCCATCAAGCCGCGAACCTCTGCCGGAAAGCCAAGGCCGACAAGAATGAAAACGGGCTGTTTGAACATATCGGGTTTCATCGCTCTCTCCTTCCCAACCCAAAATGTTGTGGGCGCCGTCGCCACGGCGCCCTTGTTCTGCGGACAATGCGGTTAGGCTGCCTTCTGCGCTTCGATCTGCGCCGGAGCAGCAGGCGTCAAAGCGGGAGCGCTCTGGATCGAGATCTTACGCGGTTTCAATGCCTCTGGGATCTCGCGAACGAGATCGATGGACAAGAGACCATTGCTAAGGTCGGCCCCGTTCACTCGGACATGATCGGCAAGCTCGAACCGGTGTTCGAACGGCCGGCCGGCAATGCCGCGATGCAGGTAACCTTCATTGGCTGTCTCCTGCCTCTTGCCGGTGACAGTCAGCAGATTGGACTGAAACGTGATGTCGAGATCGTCCTGGGCGAAGCCTGCCACAGCAATCGAGATCCGATAGCTGTCATCACCGGTCTTGACGATGTCATAGGGCGGCCAGTCGCTGATCGAGCGGGCGCGCTGGGCGTTTTCTAGAAGATTGAAAACCCGGTCGAATCCGACGCTCGAACGGTAGAGCGGTGCATAGTCGTAAGATGTTGCCATAGCCATATCCTCCTTGAAGCAACATGGGTACGGAAGCGCCGAAAGACGGCACCTCCAGCAAGGCCAGCCCTTTCATCAGCGGCTGGCAGCAATCGATTTGGTTTCTGAGATTTTCGGATTCAAGAGCGTGGCCAGAGAAAATTTTGGCCTTTTTTGCCGTTGCCGAATCCAGTTAATCTAGCTGGTAAACCGCAGCATTATCCTGGACTTCGCGAAGCCCTTTGTAGGAGGCGTGACGGAGGTTTCCGTCGTCCGTCCAGCCGCGGAACTCGATCTCGGCGATCAGCGTCGGCTGGGCAAATGCGTAGTCCTTGCCCTTGAGCGGCACGACGGGTGTTTTCGTCTTCAGCAAATCGAGCGTCTTCTTCAGGTATGCGGCGTCGGTTTCCTTGAAGCCCGTGCCGACGGCGCCGACATAGATCCACTCGCTCCCGCGGCGAGCTGCAAGAAGCAGGCTGCCAATGCCGCCGCGCGCAAGGGCCGACTGCTCGTAGCCAATGACCATGAAACTCTCGCTCTGCACGCATTTGATCTTCAGCCAGTCGCCGGTCCTGCCGGAGCGATACGGGCTGTCGCGGTGCTTGGCGACAATGCCCTCCAGTCCAAGCGACCGGGCGTTTTCGAGAAGCTCTGCGCCGTCTCCCTGCACCTCCTCAGAAAGTTGGATCGCCCCAACCGCACCGTCGAGCAGATCCGTCGACAGATGCCGGCGGACCGACAGCTCGGTCTTGGTCAGATCGTGCCGTCGAAGTATAAGAGGTCGAAGGCGAAGAGGACGGATTCCGTCGAAGCCCGTTTGCCGCCGCGCCCGCCGAGCGAGCGCTGCAACGCTCCGAAGTCGGACCGGCCCTCGGCATTGAGGACGAGGGCTTCGCCATCGAGTATGGCGGTCCTTTGCCAGCATGACCATGCTGCCGGTTGGTGTCGTTTTTTTCGTGAGGCAACTGCTTGCCTCTGACCGGCATCACGTCCAAGGGATGATGACCGTGTTCATCGTCATGTTTTTTGCAAGCTT
This sequence comes from Rhizobium sp. 10N414, assembly GCF_056394785.1. NCBI lineage: Bacteria > Pseudomonadati > Pseudomonadota > Alphaproteobacteria > Hyphomicrobiales > Rhizobiaceae > Rhizobium > Rhizobium sp. 10N414. The sequence continues at coordinate 47,808 of NZ_JBFTIN010000053.1, forward strand.
CTTGTCGTCATACATCAGTCCAACCGAAGGCTATACCCGCTATCGAATGAGCTTCGATTCCGCGATAGAGGTGAATATCTTGAAGAGTATGGTCCATATTTTTGGATTTTATCTGGCAGCATTAGTTCTTGCGTTCAGGGTTCCAGCTTACATCCGGTCGATACGAAAAGCATGGCGGCCCTCACTGCGTGCTACCGCTCCATGTGTAATTGATAAACCGCCGCGTTATCCTGCACATCGCGCAGTCCCTTATAGGATGCGTGCCGCAGCTTGCCGTCATGCGTCCAGGCGCGGTACTCAATCTCGACAATCAGCGTGGGCTGAACCCACACGAGGCTCTTCCGTCGCCCCTCAAATTTGACGGGTGGCGTCTTCCGCATGATCCGGTCCAGCGTCTTACGCAGATACTCCGCGCTGCGCTCATTAAAGCCGGTACCCACCGAGCCGACGTACACCCAATCGTCGCCCTTCCGAGCGGCCAGCAGCAGGCTGCCAATCCCCGATCGCGCCACCATCGAGTGCTCATGGCCCACGACCATAAAGCTGTCTGACTGGATGCACTTGACCTTGATCCACTCGCCGAACCGGCCAGACCGGTAAGGGGCGTCCTTATATTTCGCGATGATGCCTTCGAGGCCATTCTCGTGCCCTGCTCATTTTTCAGGAGCGATTGGAGGAAGTATCGGCGGGCGGTGAGTTCGAGGCTGCGCATATCGTGGCCGTCGAAGTACAGCAGGTCGAAGGCGAACATGATGGCGTCGCCCGCCGGCAGCTTCCCTCCCCGGTCGCCCAGCGAGTTCCGCAGCTTGCCGAAGTGTGGTCACGACTGCTTCACCGTCGAGGATAGCTGTGCCGACACCCAGACGCTTGGCCGCGTCCTCAATGCCGGGAAAACGGCGCGTCCAGTCATGACCGCCGCGGGTAAGTATCCTTATATGGCCATTGTTCAGATGGACTGCGATCCTGTACCCGTCCCATTTTAATTCGTACAGCCAATCCGGCCCCACTGGTGGAAGCGGCTTTAGCAGAGCCAGGCACGGCTCTACGCGAGCCGCATAGGATCAAAGGGAAGATTTGGTTGCGATGGACCTCGCAGCTTTCGCGCGCGGCTGCGAAGCGGCTTTTCGTCTGCCAAAAGCGGCTTTGATGGAGGAACATTGGCCATCGCTCGATTACATCAGGCAATGCTTAAAAAGACAATTAACTCGATGTGACGAGTGCGTTCGCAGACCATTGGTCGAGTGGGCTTGACCTAGCAAACTGGAGCCCAGAAGGCCGAGAAATACTGGAGACTGTAGGGCTGCTGTGACAAGCGGCCAGCAAAACAGTCGCTCGGCATTCGCGCATGGGATCCATCAAATTCTATCGCAGACCGGGCATCGTGCCATAAGAAAAGGCTCGCCCTGAAGCGCAGTGGGCGAGCCTTTCGAGTCATGCATGTAGATGTTGCCTGCTGTCACGATAACCTTGTGACAGTTTGACTGTAGCTGCCCTTGGTTAAGCAATTGCTAACACAGTCGGAACTTTCCCGCGCCCCATCGGTTCACTTATTGCAGCGCTCAATACACGCTGTGGGACCCCGCATCGCCCAACATGCAAGTCCGTGATCTAGGCCCGGATGCGCCCCCCAGCACGCCGGGCTTTTTTGTTATGTGCGGCGGAACTTTCTATTTGGCTTTATGTTTGACGGTAGCAATGATCCCACAGGCCATTGCACTGCTGGAATCCAGTCCCAACAGAAACCAGCAATGAAGGCTCGGCGCATTAGCGTCGGGCCTTTCTATTTCGCGCTAGCGGGAAACCCTCACCGTGGTCGTTACTGCACGGCGGATGGGCTTGACGCTGCAGGACTCTCTCCCCATTTTTCACCTACTCTAGCGGAGCGAAAATCCAGAACCTATCGACATGCGGCTGCCGGCAACCTCTTCAAGGAGAGGCGCTATGCGCATGGCATATTACCCGTCCGACTTTATCGGGCATGAACTCCAATACTCCTGCACCAAATGCCAACGCAGCGGCTCAATGGCGGCCGCGGACGCCCTTGCCCGCTACGGCAACAAGCCCATGCCGGAACTTCGCTATGACTTGGCGAAAGAGTTTGGCTGCAATCGCGAACACGATGCACCGTTCAACGACAAGTGCCAGATAAGGTACGACCATTCTGCCGGGGAGATGTTGGGGATGAAGGTACCTGAAGCTTGATCACGAGAAAACGCTCGGGGAGTTGGCGCAGTACGAGGCGCTGTTCGCCCGTTGCCCGGAGTGCAATCGCCGAAGGCCGATCGATCGTTGGGAGATCCAGCGGAAATTCGGAAAGGCATTGACGCTGGGCCAAGTGGCAGGCCTCATGCGTTGCAAGGTTGGGACAAGGGCGCTCGCCTGATGGTAAGGCATCTGTCGCGGTGAGCATCGAAAATCACGCGCCTCGGGCCAACATCCAGGACCGCGGGCAACCGTGCGCCACCGTACGGGTCGACAAATGTCTGTCCACGGAGGGTGCGAAGGCGTATTATCTGTCGGTCGGCCCATTCTTTCCGGGCAGAGTCGATTGGGAGATCATATGTGCTCTTGCCTCAGGCGGGAGCCGTACCATGAATTTCTTCACCAATGTCGACCTTACAGACGAGCATCTCGATATCTTGACCTGCAGCATTCACACGTGGTGCGTCAACCGTCGGGCCGACCCCGAAGGTCATCTTGCACGTGCGGCCACGACGCTGGCACTGGAAGTGATTTCCGCGTGTCCATCGATAACGTCGTCAGAGTTGCTTGACCTGCTCCTCGCCGAATTCCAGACCATTCGATTGGTGAATGGCGTGGAATCACTTGGGCAGCATGATGGTTCTCAGGTGGATCGCGGTTGCGCTGCAAGATGTCGACTGCGCGTAGCTATCTTCTTCCTGCCTTAATCTTGACGGCACCCATCTCGAAATGGAAAATAATATGACCAACGTTCCCATAGGCCCACCAGAAAAAAGGCCTGACACTTCGGCCAAACTGACTAAGCGGGCTCGGCAGAACGCTCTACGCGACGCTCAGGTAATGCCCCCGCATAAGGTCGATTTGACCCTGAACCCGAACACTCAGGAGCAAATGCGTTCGCCTTTCAGCGTCAATGCGCGTGCTTCCCGGGTTGTCGCAAAGCACTGATGCACATCGAGAATGAGCGCGATGCGTTTCGAGATCCCTGCCGGACGCCCGATGCCTCTTGGAGAATGCCATGTCAATAGGCGATAGCTGGACATTCAGAAGCACGTTGAAGCACGCGAGCGTGCGAGAGTTGAACACACAACAGCGGGAGCTAGTTGCTGCTTATAGGCTAGGGAAACTGGCGGAACAGGATTTCCAATTCCAGCTTTCAAAAGATCCCGCGTTGGCCAAGTGGGTGCGCCAAGTCCTGGAAGCTGCAAGCACTGACCCTCTGAGTAATTGATGCGCGCGTTGTTCAGCTGTGCGGCGCACGTAGCCGGAATGCACATTGGTCGGCCCATCTGATGGTGAGAACGGCGTTGATGAGCTTGCCGCTGTTGCGCCACCAGCGGCGGGCGTTTGCCGCCACCTGTAGGGCCACATCGGGTTTTGCCCCCCGAACCGTCAGTTCCCGGAAGATAGTCCTGCTGTGCTTCCATTGCTTGAGCTGGATAGCCCTCAAACGGTGACGCATCCATTCGTCCAGCCTTTGCCAGACCCGAGATGTTTGCGCCAGCCGGAAGTAGGCTTTCCATCCGCACACGAAGAGGTGCAGCCGTTCTGCCACCGCTTTCAGGGATCGACCCGTCACGCTCAGTTCGCGAATGCGCTCCTTGAACGCCTTGATGGCCTTGTCGGCGACCCGTCTCTTGACCACCCGTCCTGGTGCTTTGAAGAAAGCATAGCCGAGGAATTTGCGGCCGAAGACACTGGCAACGGCGCTCTTGGTCTCGTTCACCTTGAGGCGAAGTCGGCCATAAAGCCGCCGCAGCAGAGCCATCACCCGTTCGCCCGCCCGCTGTGACCGCACGTAGACGTTACAGTCGTCGGCATAGCGCAGAAGGCATGGCCCCGCCGTTCAAGCTCCTTGTCCACCTCATCCAGCAGCAGGTTGGCCAGTAGCGGCGACAGCGGCCCGCCCTGCGGCGTGCCTCTGGTCCGCTTGATGGTCGCATCCCCATCGACGATCTCGGCGTTCAAGTAAGCCCGAACCAGACGGATGACGCCGGGATCGGGGATTTTCTTGCGCAGACGGTCGATCAGGATGTCATGGTCAACCCGGTCGAAGAACTTCTCCAGATCCACGTCCACAACGATCCGCCGTCCGGACTGCACGAACGATTGCGCCGCCAGGACGGCATCGTGCGCACTCCTTCCCGGACGGAAG